>JAWWCH010000030.1:0-10615 GCA_033720575.1 Marinirhabdus sp. | reverse complement strand
GTTGAAGCTGCCCAAAAAGGGATAGGTGAAATTGCCTTTCCTATCATTATTTCAACTTTAACCACGGTTGCTGCCTTTATACCTCTAGGTCTCTGGCCTGGACTAATGGGACAGTTTATGATTTACTTCCCGATAACACTTTCGGTGGTACTGGGTTCTTCCCTATTTGTGGCGATCTTTTTTAACTCTGTGTTGGTTTCTCAATTCATGAAGGTTGAAGATCGAAACATGCCCAAACAGCAACTGATTAAAATTTCCACGATTGTGGGTGGTATTGGATTGCTCATCTTGATTTTTGGCGGCGAATACAGAGCTATTGGGACCTTGATGGTATTTACCGCTATCATGCTTTGGGTGTACCGTCTCGTACTTCGTGGCATGGCAAACCGCTTTCAAAATAAACCGCTTGTCCTTTTACAAACCGGGTACTAAAAACGACTGGTAGGTTCATTGAAGAGCAAACGCCCCTATTGGATCGTAGGCGGAACTTTCCTTTTATTGATTCTAGCATTTGTAGGCTTCGGAGCATCTGTGGCATCACAACGTACAAAAATCGAGTTTTTCCCAGACAATAAACCCAATCAGATCATTGTCTATATCGAATATCCACAAGGTACCGATATTGAAAAAACCAATGCCATTACCAAAGAGATTGAAAGTGTGGTGTATGAAACGTTAAACGATGATCAATACACCGATGGTGACTACAACTTTATGGTAGAAAGTGCGGTGAGCCAAGTAGGTGAAGGTGCTGGAAATCCACAAACCGACGGAGGTTCAGCAGCCGAAATGCCACACAAAGGAAAGATTACGGCTTCCATGCGCGAGTACAAATACAGACGCGGTGAAGACAGTGAATTGCTTCGGCAAAAAGTACAAGAGGCTCTGGTTGGTATTTACCCTGGGGTGCTTATTTCCGTAGAAAAAGATGCCAATGGTCCACCAACAGGTGCACCCATTAACATTGAGCTAGAGGGGGATGATTATAATGAATTGATCGCAGCTGCAGAAAATATGCGGGAATACATCAATTCAAAAAATATCGCAGCAATAGACGAATTGAAAATTGATGTAAACAAAGACAAACCTGCCATGCAAGTGATCGTAGACCGTGAAAAAGCAGGTGAGTTGGGAGTTAGCGCAGGGCAAGTGGGCCAACAGCTCAGAAATGCCATCTTCGGAACGAAAGCAGGAGTATACAAAGAAGGCGGTGAGGATTATGATATCTACGTTCGCTTTGATGAAGATAGCCGATATAATTCGAGCGCTCTATTTAATCAAACCATGACGTTCAGAACCAATACGGGTCAATTGCGGAACATCCCGGTTTCTGCCGTTGCCAGCAAACGAAACAACTCGGGGTTTAGCGCCATTAAGCACCGGGATACTAAACGGGTAGTGACGGTATACTCAGCTTTGTCTCCCGGGTATACTGATGCTGGAGCCGTGGTAAGTCAAATTCAGAACGAAATGCGGAATTATGATGGAATTCCTGACGACATAAAGATCGATTTCACGGGTCAGATTGAAGAACAAAATAAACAAATGGCCTTTTTGATGGGTGCTTTCTTTAGTGGTCTTGGTCTCATATTCTTGATTTTAATATTCCAGTTCAATTCCATTTCAAAGCCAACCATCATCATGATTGCCATCTTCTTGAGTTTCATTGGCGTTTTTGGTGGTATTGTAATTTCTGGAGCTCCATTCGTTATTATGATGACCATGATGGGTATTATCTCCCTAGCGGGTATTGTGGTGAATAATGGTGTAGTGCTGTTAGATTACGCCCAATTGCTGATTGACCGCAAAAAAAATGCACTTGATTTGGGTGAAGATGAATACCTTGAAAAACAAGATTTATTAGATAGCATCATCAAGGCCGGAAAAGCACGTTTACGACCTGTTTTACTAACCGCGATTACCACGATTTTAGGATTGATTCCATTGGCCATTGGGTTGAACATTAACTTCTACACCTTGGTGAGCGAATTTGATGCGAATATTTACTTTGGAGGAGATAATGTTATTTTCTGGGGACCACTTGCGTGGACGGTGATCTACGGATTGCTCATTGCAACGTTCCTTACTTTGATTGTAGTACCAGTGTTGTTCTATATTGCCATGCGCATGAAGATGTGGTTGCACAATCGAAGAAATCCTGAACAGGAAGAAGAATCGTATGAAGATATCAACTTGCAAGCTGCAGAATAAATAGTACGTGTTACCTATATAAAAAGCCCCTTCAATGTGTTGAAGGGGCTTTTGTTTTTAACTACTTTTCGGTTCTAACTTCCTTCTGTTAATGGAATAGGAAATTTAGAGAACACGTCGTCTTCGGGTCGCGCTAACGGAAGCTCGTCTAATCTTCCATAGCGACGAACATCAATCCATCTATGACCTTCAGCATACAAAGAGTAGCGCCGTTGCATTAACATCTCATCGGTAAGCGAATCTGGATCGGTATCGCCCGTGTAGGCGCCTAATCCAGCACTGGCACGAATAAGGTTTAACGCATTCACCGCCTCAGTTGGATTGCTGTTGATATTGGCTTCAGCATACAACAAGATCAACTCTTCATTTCGAATAATAGGAATAGAAGATTCTTGCGATTCGTACACAAACACATCGTAATTGCCGGTGAGTCCGTCTAGTGTAATTTCCTCATCGCGCTCCACCACTTTTTGGAGTCGAGCATCGCCCGCTTCGGCATCTTCCAAAAACGAAGGCTCCATAATTCTTGCCCCTGCTGTGGTGGCGTTTAAAGGAAAGAACATCGGATTTGCAATATCGGTAGCATCCAGTGAGAAATTGTGATAGATTCCCGTATTCAAGTCGCTCGAACTCAAATTCAAGAATGAATCTTCTAAGAAATTTAGGGTTGCTGACATATCACCTTGATAGGCCGCTACCCTTGCTGCTAAGGCTTTATTTGCCTGCAAAAAGGTTGCAGGAGTGTCAAAGCCCGCAAATCCTGAAGACAGTACGAAAGGAAACTCGGGACCGCCATTTCCGAGATTATCAGCGCCTGCAGCAAGCAATGCTCTGATGTCTGAAAGGGCTTGCGTTTTCGAAACAATGGGCCCTAAATTATCTGAATCTGCCACATCGGTACGTATGCCATTCTCGTCTGTTAGATTTAGGTTCAACAAGAGTTCATGAGCAATAAAGGTTTGAAGGAACCCCCGCGTTGCGTTTACCTCAGCATTGCTGAATTGCGCTGAAAGATCTTGAGCCTCTAAGAATCCGAGAATCAAATTCGCGTTCTTAACCGTTCGATATCGTGCAGCCCACGGAGCCGTAATGTAAAACGTATTGTTGTCTAAGACGGCATTTTCACCACCTAAAAGGTCACTCGTGAAGCGCGGATCAGAACTAGAAAACCTCCAATATTCACGGCCAATTACGCCACAATCGTCAAAATAGGTTCCCAATCGAACTCGGGAACTGTACAAAATACCGCCAACAAGATCTTGAAGATCGCCACGGGTTAGGTTCTCATTGAACGCATCCACTTCGGGATTGTTCACATCTGAAAATTCTTCAACTTCGCATGAAAACAAGGTTCCCGCGACAGCTACAAAGAATAAAATTTTATATATCTGTTTTTTCATAATTTATTTTTTTAAAAGTTAACACCTAGATGAAATAGGTATCTTTTTGATGATGGAAATGGAGTTACTTCTACACCTGTAAATATAGTTCCTCCACCAAAGTTAGACACTTCAGGATCGTAGCTATTGTAGTCGAAAAAGTTCAGGACGTTTGTACCTGAAAGTCCGATACGAACAGAATCGATTGATCCACCAAGAACATTTCCTAGCACCTTGCTATCCAAGGTATAGTATAATCCTATTTCTCGCAAACGCACATAAGAAGCATCTTCTACAAACACCTCAGCTGAAGACCCCAACTGACTAACGCGATATGGACCATTCCCTAATTGTCCTTCCGGATCAAGATCAATGGTATCGTAATCATGGCTGGTACCGTTCAAGTCGGTTAACAACGCCGTAAGGTTGATGTTATCACCACCCTTTTTCCATTGCCATAAAAACGCAAGGTCTAGATTTTTCCAACGTATATTGTTGTTCATCCCCATCTGGAAGTCTGGTTCGGCATCTCCATACACCTGGAACCCGTTGGGTCCTGGATTAGGACCAATTCCTACAATTTGGGTAGCACTGGCCCCTTCTTCGATACGGTAGGTTCCCAGCGTTGCACCAAATGCGCCAACGTTGAAGGGCTCAACATCAAGTCGGGTGATTTCCGATTGATTTTTGAACCAGTTCACGTTTATGTCCCATTGGAAATTATCGCTAATAACGGGTGTAGCGCTCATAGAAAGTTCGATACCCTTGTTCTGTAGTTCTCCAGCATTCACAATTTCTGAAGTAAATCCGGAAGAAGGTGGTAAGGCCGATTGCAAGATCAAGTCATCTACCGTTTTAATGTAATAGGTTCCTGAAAAGTTCAAGCGGTTCGTAAAGAACCCGAGATCTGCACCAAATTCCAATTCCTTTTGACGTTCAAAATTGATGTCTTTAGAACCTCTTACGCCAATAAGACTGATCCCTAAAATTCCATCTGTGGTAAACGCATTATAGGAAGTATAGAGTGCATTTGGAGGAGGGAAGTTACCTGCTTCTCCATAGGCCGCTCTCAGTTTCAGTTGGTTCCATAGCCCGCCTTCATTCCAAAAACCGAATTCATTTAAATTAACCGCCAAAGAAGCCTTTGGATAGTAATTGAATTGATCTGGAGTTCCGGTTCGTGATGATTGATCACCTCGTACCCCGAAAGTTGCTATGAATTTGTCTTGGAAATTGATTTCTTCCTGTGCAAAGAAACCGGCATCCTCTTGTTTCAATCGTGTTTGAACCACTCCTGTATTGGCAGCTTGATCAACGTTGGTTTCAGAAGCCACAAGACCAGAAGCCGTTATTAATTTTGAGTCTCTGTCAAATCGCTCATTGGTTAGACCGGCCTGTGTTCTAAAGTTGATATCACTATCGGTAAAATAGTTGTGTACCAAAAAGGCAGAAAGGTTATAATTTTTGTTTTGGGTATCCCCTTGTACGGAAACACCATTTAAACCTCCATTACTGATTTTTTGGAATTGTAGGGCTTTTGGAAAAATGGCCCGCGATTGTTGGCCATACATGTCTAAACCTCCACGAAGCACCAACTCTAAATTGGAATTATCCCCTCGATAAAAGTCCAGATTCATGGTACCTCCCATGATAAATCGGTTTACCCTTTCATTATTGGTCACCAAATCTCTGGTTTGCAACGGGTTTGAAGAGTTGTTTGGGTGATCCGGATAGATTCCATCTTCGTTGGGAAGCAGATTATCCCAGGGTCTAGTTGCGGTAAGGGCAACCCCAATGGTAGTTCCGGTGTTGTCATTATTGAAAAATCCACGATCTGAAGACGAATAGATATAGTTCGAACTCAGGTTGAATTTCAGCCAGTCTTTTGCCTTGTGATCCAGATTGAGACGCAGTGAAGTTTTTTCGTACCCCGTATTACGTACAATTCCTTCTTCGTTATTGTGACTGACGCCTGCGTAATATTTCGTTTTTAGACTTCCTCCACTCATACTGAAATTGGTGAGTCGAATAAACCCCTTTTCACCAAAAATTTCATCTTCATAATCTACTAGTGTCCCTTGGTTTTGAGCATTCACGAATGCATCGGCCGCATCAGCCCCAAAAGTGTCAAATACACGTTGTCTCGTGTAATCACGAACCCCCAATAAATTTATGGCTTCGGTCCACCCAACAGATTGCGAAAATTTAAACTTGGTTTCGCCTGCTTTACCTCTTTTTGTGGTAATTATTACTACCCCGGCAGCTGCTCGCGAACCGTAAATGGCTGCTGCGGATGCCCCTTTTAGAATCTCGATGTTGGCAATATCTTCAGGATTGATATCAGCAATACGATTGGTTGGGTTGTCCTGGTTGGATGCACTGCCGCCTGCCGCAGCCGCTGAAACTGCATTTAAACCTGCAGATAACGATGAATTATCTAGATAGACACCATCGATAATGTAGAGCGGTTGCACATTTCCTTGTAGAGAAGTTGCCCCACGTAATTTTACGGATAGTCCTCCCCCGGGCGCCCCAGAGTTTTGGTTGACTACCGCACCGGCAAATTTACCATATAAGGCACCATCTAGTGTTGGTGGCGGTGTTTTTCCTACAAGGTCATCAGCAGATAAGGATGCCACCGCATTCGCTGAGTTAGTTCGTTCGATAGAGGTTGCCAAACCCGTAATCACGACTTCATCCAAAGCTTGAGTCGATTCTGCCATGGTAACATTGATGGTCTCGGAGATACTTACAGCTTGTTCTACTGTAGTGAACCCGATAGAAGAAAAAACCAATGTTCCTGGCAAGGTGTTCATTTCTATCGAATAATTTCCATCAATATCCGTCGTTGTACCGTTGGTGGTACCCTTTTCAATAACGTTAACGAAGGGTATTGATTCTCCGCTCTCACTGATCACCTTACCTGAGACGGTGTTCTGGGCAAACACCAAGCATGGTAGCAAGAATAGGAAAAGCAATAGCCTTCCACGATAAAAGTTGTTTTGTTTCATAGTTTTATATTTAAGTTAATGTATTACCGAAATTAGTGTTAATTATTCAATAAATGACCGTTTTTGTTATATTTTTGGTAACAGTTTCTTAACATTAATGCTATTTTTTTTATTGGGTTGAGTACAGTATGCGGATACCGTATAAAATGTATGCCTATCCTATTTTATCTTCTTAAATTTGCACGTTATTTCACGAAATAGCATCAGAATACCTATAACTAATTTAAACGGCCCTGTTTTTTGATGGGGAATACTATGTATAGAACGCACACCAACGGGCAGTTACGCGCCACCGACATCAACAAAGAAGTTACCCTCGCTGGTTGGGTACAAAAAACACGTGATAAAGGATTTATGATTTGGGTAGATCTTAGAGATCGGTACGGCATCACGCAACTTATTTTTGATGAAGAACGCACTCCTAAAGAAATGATGGAGACCGCAACACATCTGGGGAGAGAGTTTGTAGTCCAGGTTACAGGTACTGTAATTGAGCGAGAGAGCAAAAACCCCAATATGCCTACGGGTGATATCGAGATCTTGGTTTCAAAAATCAAGGTCCTAAACACTTCGCTTACACCCCCTTTTACGATTGAAGATGAGACCGATGGTGGTGAAGATTTGCGGATGAAATACAGATATCTCGATATCCGTAGAAAACCCGTTCGGAACAATCTTATCTTTCGGCACAAAGTTACCATGGCCGTTAGAAACTACCTTTCCGAAAAGGAATTTGTAGAAGTTGAAACGCCATACCTCATCAAGTCTACACCTGAAGGCGCGCGAGATTTTGTGGTGCCAAGTAGAATGAACGAAGGTCAGTTTTATGCGCTTCCACAGTCGCCACAAACCTTCAAACAACTGCTCATGGTGGGTGGAATGGACAAATACTTCCAAATTGTAAAGTGTTTCCGAGATGAAGATCTGCGGGCAGACAGACAGCCAGAGTTTACTCAAATCGACTGTGAAATGGCGTTTATTGAACAGGAAGACATTTTGAACACTTTTGAAGGATTAACACGGCATTTACTCAAAGAAATCAACGGTGTAGAAATCGGAGAATTCCCGAGAATGCAATATGACGATGCAATGCGCATGTACGGAAACGACAAGCCCGATATCCGATTCGGAATGGAGTTTGGCGAGTTGAACCAGGTAGCCCAGCATAAAGATTTTGGCGTATTCAATAATGCCGAATTGGTGGTGGGAATTGCTGTACCGGGAGGAAACAGCTATACCAGAAAAGAAATTGACCAGCTCATCGATTGGGTGAAACGTCCACAAATCGGTGCGCTTGGTATGGTGTATTGTCGCTACAATGAAGATGGTAGTTTTAAATCTTCGGTTGATAAATTTTATGACCAAGAAGATCTGGCGAAATGGGCCATAAAAACAGGCGCTAAAAAAGGCGATTTGATTTGTGTGCTCTCAGGAGATACCGATAAAGTACGGGCGCAACTTTCAGCCTTGAGAATGGAATTGGCCGAACGTCTCGGTCTTCGAAAGGCAAATGAATTTGCACCTTTATGGGTAATAGATTTTCCATTGTTGGAAAAAGACGAGGAAACCGGCCACTATCACGCCATGCACCACCCATTTACCTCACCAAAGCCTGGGCAGTTGGAATTGCTAGATAGCGACCCTGGAGCCGTTAAAGCCAATGCCTACGATTTAGTGCTGAACGGAAACGAAATTGGTGGTGGTTCTATTCGTATCCACGACAAAAAGACACAAGCCATTATGTTGAAGCATCTCGGGTTTTCAGAAGAGGAGGCCAAGGCACAATTTGGTTTTCTAATGGACGCTTTTGAATACGGAGCTCCTCCCCATGGCGGTATCGCTTTTGGATTGGATCGATTGGTGGCTATTTTGGGCGGACAAGAAACCATTCGTGATTTTATTGCCTTCCCAAAGAACAATAGCGGTCGCGACGTGATGATCGATGCCCCAGCACCATTAGATCGAGAACAACTTGAGGAATTACATCTAAAATTGGATCTTTAACAGTAGGCGCGCTCTTAAAATTTTTGAATTCTACCGCATGAGAACAGTGCTTATCATTCTTTTTATCGCAATCGTGGTGACGGTAAGTTTCGGCTTTTATGTAAAACCGGAAGATTACCGTATGGGTGAATTCTGTATCGGAATTGGAATTTCAGGTTTATTTTTCTTGTGGATGCCTTTATTCATTTACCACAGATGGCGAAAGCGAAATTTTAAAGACTACATGCTTACCAAAGAGAATCTTGATAAAATGCGCGAAGAAAGCGAAGATAAAAAGATGTAAAAAGTTCATTTAGAGTTGATTTGAAACCCTTTAAACACAATGAAAAAAATGGTTTTCCAATCTACTTTTTTGGAAATAGTTACATTTAGATAACCTACGGGAAGAGAAAAAATGTACCTTTGTTCCTTATTAATTATATTTTTTTTATTACAATGGAAGGAACAGTAAAGTTTTTTAACGAATCAAAAGGTTACGGATTCATCACTAACGATGAAACTGGAAAAGACATTTTCGTACACGTAACCGGACTTAATGGCGAAGCCCTTAACGAAGGTGACAAAGTAGAATATGTTGAAGAAGAAGGAAGAAAAGGAATGGTTGCGGGCCAAGTACGCGTAATCCACGACTAAGATATATATTCGTAAAACCAACCAACAAAATCTCCCTAAACTGATGTTTAGGGGGATTTTTTCTTTTATGGGCAATCACCGGGCCGTTCGTTGTATCCCCGTCCCGATAACTATGGGGAATCGGGGGATGTCATTGCCATCCCTATTGCAACATCATTTAATTCAAGTTTCTTTTCTCAACAAAAAAGCGCTTTAGCAATTCTGATGCTTCGTCTTCTAATATGCCTCCTTCCAATTGTGTTTTAGGATGTAACTTGGTTCCCATTGCAAGGCAGCCGCGTTGCTCGTCTCGAGCACCATATACCACTCTAGAAATCTGACTCCAGAACAGAGCCCCACCACACATTTGACAGGGTTCTATGGTGACATACAAGGTACAATCTAGCAGATACTTTCCTCCCAAATAATTAGCAGCTGCGGTAATAGCCTGCATTTCAGCATGGGCTGTTACGTCGTTCAAGGTCTCTGTTAGATTATGGGCCCTAGCGATGATTTGGTTCTTGACCACCACAATTGCGCCAATGGGGATTTCATCCTTGGCGTAGGCTGCTTCGGCTTCTTGAAGCGCCTTTTTCATAAAATAGGTGTCGTCGAAGGGTTGTATCATAACACAAATTGAAGACTGTTAGATTTACCCCAAAATTACAAAATACCTCACTACGTTCATCTTAAAAACGGAATAACAGTATCTTTGTAATGCATGGCTAACACTATTTTATCTACCATACATAATCCATTTGATCTTCGTGAACTTAACGAAGAGCAACTGCCTTTGGTAACGCAAGAACTACGAGAATTTATAATAAACGCTGTGGCTACCAAAGAAGGGCACTTGGGAGCCAGCCTAGGTGTGGCCGAACTCACCGTGGCCTTGCACTACGTTTTTGACACTCCAAACGATTTGCTGGTTTGGGATGTAGGCCATCAAGCCTATGGCCATAAAATTTTAACGGGTAGAAAAGATCAATTTCATACCAATAGAAGATTAGGCGGCATCAGTGGATTTCCCAAACGAGGAGAAAGTGAATACGATACTTTTGGTGTAGGCCATAGTAGCACGGCAATCTCAGCTGCGCTGGGTATGGCAATTGCTTCGCAATTGACAGGTGATGCCGAACGGCAGCACATTGCCGTAGTAGGAGACGCTTCTATTGCAAGCGGGATGGCCTTTGAAGCTTTAAATCATGCAGGGGTCACAGATACCAACCTATTAGTGATCCTAAACGATAATGCCATCGGAATTGACCCCAGCGTGGGCGCGCTCAAAGAATATCTCACCCAAGTAAACTTAGATGGCGCACCCGATACCGACAACATTTTTGAAGCCCTTCATTTTAAATATACGGGTCCTATAGACGGACATAATCTTAACGCCTT
>JAWWCH010000029.1:0-10658 GCA_033720575.1 Marinirhabdus sp. | reverse complement strand
GATGGTATCAAAAAAGGGGTTTTTGGATGGCCAGCGATACATACGAGAAACAAGAGCAAGGAAGAAGCACCAAAACCCGAAAACATCTTTATTGACGTGGGTGCCAAAGATAAAGACGAAGTGGAGGCTATGGGAATTCACGTAGGATGTGTGATTACCTATCCCGATTCGTTCCATGTGCTCAACAAAGACAAGTTTGTGTGCCGTGCTCTAGACAATAGAATGGGCGGATTTATGATTGCTGAAGTAGCTCGATTACTCAAAGAAAACAAAAAGAAGTTGCCTTTTGGGCTGTACATTACCAATTCGGTACAGGAAGAAATTGGATTGCGTGGAGCACAAATGATCGCAGAACGCATTCAACCCAATGTGGCCATCGTTACTGATGTGACCCATGATACCACTACCCCGATGATTGACCAAAAGAAACAAGGAGCCGCTAAAATTGGTGATGGACCGGTAATTGCCTACGCTCCTGCTGTTCAGCAAAAACTGCGCGATCTCATCACTGAAACTGCAGAGAAAAAGAAGATCCCATTCCAGCGTGCTGCACTGTCGCGCGCGACGGGAACCGACACCGATGCCTTTGCCTATAGTGGTATGGGCGTTGCCAGCGCGTTAATTTCCCTTCCGCTACGCTATATGCACACCACGGTAGAAATGGTGCATCGCGACGATGTGGAAAACGTGATCAAATTGATATACGAATCGTTGCTCAGCATCAAAGAGGGAGATACCTTTAGTTACTTTGATTAACTTTCTGAATTAATTAAGGGCGTCTTAAGAGCTTTTAACTTTTGCTCATTTTATTTTTAGGGCATGGTTATAAAAGCACCCCAAGTAAAGCACATTCTCAAAAATCCGACAAAGGCGGCCGAATTGGCCAACCTTATCTACATTACTGAAAATAAACTGACCATAAAGCGGCATAAACACGGTCGCGGCTTTTATTATACACGAAACGGTGAAAAAATTGTAGACCGGGAGTCGATTAAGCGTTTCAAGAGCTTAGTGATTCCGCCTGCTTGGAAAGATGTGCGCATCACCCACCTTAAAAATGGTCATCTTCAGGTGGTGGGAAGGGATGAAAAAAATCGAAAGCAATACCGCTACCATCCGAGTTGGTCTGAAATTAAGAACAAAACAAAGTTCTTCAAAATGATTGCCTTCGGAAACGCACTTCCGAAGATAAGAGCAACGGTAGAAAAGGATTTAAAGTTGAAGACCATGACCAAACGGAAGTGTTTGGCGCTAGTGATTCAACTCATGGAAGAAACCCATATTCGAATTGGAAACGAATATTATGCTCAAAAAAACAAATCGTATGGGTTGTCTACCATGCGAACCAAGCACTTAGATATCCTAGAACATGAAATTCAATTTTCTTTTGTTGGAAAGAAGGGCAAAAAACACGAAGTCGTGGTGAAAGATAAAAAGCTTCGGAATCTGGTGATGCAGTGCAAGGAGATTCCGGGATGGGAATTGTTTCAATATTATGACGAGAATGGGAACCACCATAGCATAGATAGCGGAATGGTGAACGATTACATTCATGAAGTGAGTGGCGACTTATTTTCAGCAAAGGATTTTAGGACTTGGGCCGCAAGCAAACTATTTTTCGAATACCTATACGAAGTGGGGCTTCCGAAGACAAAAAAAGAGATGAAATCGAACATTCTCAAAGGCTATGACACAGCAGCGGCTGGATTGGGCAATACTAGAAGCGTATGCCGATCGTATTATGTACATCCTATTTTACCAGAAAAATACGAAGATGGTTCCATAGAATTCTATTTAAAAAAATTGAACCATGAGCAAGATATTGAAGAGAAACCCTACTTCTCTCCTACCGAATCTGTCTTGCTTCAAATGTTGAGTCAGTATCAAATCATACTGGAATAGCAACTCCATTTCTACTTTACTATCTTTAGCCAAAATTTGATCGCGTGCTTTTCAACTCTTTCGATTTTGGTTTTTTCCTCGTCATCGTCTATGCGATATATTGGGCCATCGGAACACGTCACCGAACCGCGCAAAATCTACTTATCTTACTTGCAAGTTACCTGTTTTACGGACTATGGGACTGGCGGTTTCTACTATTGTTATTAGGCAGTTCGGTCATTGATTTTGTTGCAGGACGAATGATTGCAGCGACGAATAAAAGAACTACGAGGCGGTTTTGGCTGGTTGGCAGCATACTATGGAACATCGGTGTGTTGGTTGCCTTTAAATATTTCAACTTTTTTGTAGATAATTTCCTAACGCTGTTTGGAAATTCTTCTGGGGAATCATTTACGATTTGGCATGTCGTGGTTCCTTTGGGATTGAGTTTTTACACCTTCCAAACCATGAGTTACACCATCGATGTCTATCGAAAGACCATTGCGCCCACAAAAAACCTGATGGAATTTTTGTGCTTTGTTAGCTTTTTTCCGCAATTACTCGCAGGGCCCATCGAACGTGCAAGATTTCTGCTGCCACAATTCCAAAACACACGAAAGTTCAATATCCAAGAAACGAAGGAGGGATTGCGCCAAATCCTGTGGGGTTTGTTCAAAAAGGTGCTTGTGGCCGACAAATTGGGAATAGCGGTAACTATGGCTTTCAATAATCCAGATCAATACGGAAGCTTGACCCTAGCATTTGCAGCTGTTTTGTTCTCGTTTCAAGTCTATTGTGATTTTTCCGGATATACCGATATCGCGGTGGGAACGGCGAAGTTGTTCGGTTTTAAACTGCACAACAATTTTAGGATCCCCTACCTCTCCAAATCGATTACCGAATTTTGGCAACGTTGGCATATCACGCTCACTAAATGGTTTACCGACTATGTGTATGTCCCATTTGTAAAACGCTTCAAGCGAATCACCATCCTCACCAGGTTGATTGGGCTATTGACCACGATGTTCCTTGTGGGTCTGTGGCATGGAGCCAATTGGACGTTTATTGTATTTGGCGTGTTCAATGGAGTTATTTTAGCCTTCGAACGGGTTCCTATCTTTGGAAAAAAGAAAACGCTTGCCAAATGGTTGCCCTACCAGCCTACGCTATTCAGCCTCATCTATTTTTTTTCGCTTACCTCCATTTCGAGTATTTTTTTCCGAGCTGAAAGCATGGCACAAGCCCGGTTGATTCTTGAACGCATTTTTACATTCGCCGATTTCACCCATTTATCTTCCTTGATAGGTTGGAAATTGCTGTATTTGGTAGCCCTGATTATATTTGAAGTGCTCACAAAAAGTAAAGCCTATCCGTTGGAACACATGGAAACGCGATTTCCAAGGTTTTTTCGGTGGTTAATATATTATGTGATGATCATCCTTATTGTTCGCTATGCCGAACCCCGAGAAGCTTTTATATATTTTCAATTTTGATGCAACGACGATTTATAACATATCTGTGCCTATTTTTTGTTCCAATCGTGGTGGTATACATTTTTGTTGAATATAAAACCCGACAATTGCCATCAAGCTATGCTGCCTTAGCCGAATATATGGATGATGAAGCGGAAAATATTGAGGTCTTGGTTCTTGGATCATCACAAATGAAAAGTGGTATCAACCCTGAATATATCTCACAGCCTACCTTGAATTTGGCAGCGGGCAATCAACATCATGATACCGATTTCAAATTACTAAAGCAGTTGATTGACCGGTTTCCGAAGTTGCAAACCGTTGTTCTGGAGACATCATACAGTCACTTTGAATTACCTCATAACGGAAAGCGGTTTTGGAAGAATGTGATTTACCTTCAGTACTACGGGGTCAATGCGTTTGAAAGGCCTACGTATTTTAAGGATCGACTCATATATTTGGCGAATCCTAGTTTTTATTCTGAACGACTTTTAGATTCGTATTCTGACGAAAGGCGACGATATGGGTTCAATTCATTTGGATACGACACTTTGAATTTTCCGGGAACGTTCAAGAATCTTCAGTATGATGAAAAGCGTATAGCAGACCTAGAGATTTTCAAAATTAATACCATCCCTGATGCTTTGATTTTTCAAGAGAATACAGCCCTATTCCATGAAATGCTTTCCTTTTTGGAGGCCCATGAGATTCAGGTAGTGTTGTGCCAGCCTCCCATGTACAAAACATATCTACCCAGACGCAATCCAAATATTTTACGCCGAAGAGATAGTGTAGTACGCGCTGCAGCAAATCACTATCCTAACGTCTCGGTGTTTGCTCTTGAAACAGACACGCTTGCCTTTAGTGTTCGCGATTTTTGGAATCAGAGCCATGTAAATCCGCGTGGGGGTAAAACTTTCTCGAGGCTTCTAGATACACACCTTCAATCGTTATATCCGTAACTTAGTTATTCAATCTGTGGAAATAACGTTTGGCTTCTTTCACCACCTTTGGCGCCAATACTATGGTAGCTAACATCGTTGGTATCGCCATAAGGGCAAAGAAGGTATCAATCAAGTTAATCATCATGCTAAGAGAGGTGGTTGCACCCAACATAATACTTGCGATATAAAAATAGTTGTATATGCCTTTGTTTTTAGCTCCAAACAAAAAAGACATGCACTTGGTGCCGTAGTATGAATACGAAAACAAGGAGGAAATACTAAAAACCGCGATACAGAGTAATAATGCATATTTCCCTAATTGAGGCATCGTTTCTGTAAACGCAGTGGCCGTAAGCGTCACTCCGTTCGCTTCACTAGATTGCCAAACCCCTGTCACCAAGATGGCTAAGGCTGTTAAGGTACAAACAATCAGCGTGTCAATGGCCGGACCGAGCATGGCCACAAGCCCCTCACGTATGGGCTCATTGGTTTTTGCTGCCCCATGGGCCATAGGCGCTGTACCAATACCAGCCTCATTTGAGAATGCTCCTCTCCGTATACCAAGAAGTATGAGTCCTCCCACAACGCCACCCAAAAATGCATCTCCTTTATAAAATGAGGCAGAAAACGCATCCGTGAAGATGAGCGACACGTATCTGGGTATTTCCGAATAGTGTGTACCTAATATAATCAACACCATAATAAAATAGAGCAACACCATAGAGGGCACCAATTTAGATGTGGTTTTGCTGATGCGGGAAAGTCCGCCCAAAACAACTATGGCGGTAATTGTTGCTAAAACTGCACCAATAGCAATATCGGTAGAAGTACCTCCGTACACACCTGCTGGTTTCAGCAGAAGATCATTTATGGCTTGTGTGAGTTGATTCACATTAAAAACAGGCAAGGCTCCAACCAATCCGGCAACGCTAAAAAATACTGCGAGAAACTGCCATTTTCTTCCAAGGCCTTCCCTAATGAAATACATGGGGCCCCCTTGAATTTCTCCAGCGCTGTCGGTTCCTCTGAACATTACGGCTAAACTTGCGGTGAAAAACTTGGTAGACATCCCTATTATAGCACTCACCCACATCCAGAAAACCGCACCGGGTCCGCCTATGGCTATGGCAACGGCCACGCCAGAAATGTTCCCCATACCGACCGTAGCAGATAATGCTGTGGTCAAGGCTTGAAAGTGAGTGATTTCGCCAGCGTCGCTTTCATTATCAAATTTGCCGCGCAGAATAGCGATAGCGTGTCCCAAATATCGAAACGGAATAAAATGAATTCTGAACAAAAGGTAGAGTCCGCCACCCATTAAGAGGATGAGCAAAGGCAATCCCCAAGCCAGGGAGGCCATATCGGAAAAAAGATGATCTAAAAATTCAAACACAGCACGAATTATAGTTACGAATGTACCTTTTAATTTTTAAAATATCTGAAGAAATTGTTTCTTGCACTCTCATGAGAAAACTAGCTAGCACCCTATTTCTTTTAAGCGGATTCGCCCTATTCGGACAAGGCCAGCCACGCAATTTTGATTTCGAACGCTTTATCACTCCTGAATTTGTGGTGGGCACTACAGCAGAGAGCAATACCGATTTTCCAGAATCGTCTTCTACTTTAGGCCTGTTCGTGAATTTTGGGCGATTTCACAGGACGAATGCACAAGAATGGGCATATCGCCTAGGATTTCCTAAAACTGGGATCGCTGTTGGGGTTGTAGATTACGGAAACTCAGAATTTTTAGGACAAGCATACACGGTGTTGCCTAATGTGGAGTTCAATATTTTGGGGAGAAATCGTCGTAATTTTACAATGAACGTCGGTTTAGGTGGTTCCTATTTCAATAAAATATTTGATCCGATTGAAAATCCGCTAAATCAAGCGGTCTCCACACATCTCACCTGGACATTTCGCTTGTTTTTTCATTATAAACTTTATGAGAGTGATCGAATCCAATGGCGATTGGGCGGCGGGTATTTGCACCATTCCAACGGACACACTCGACTGCCGAACAACGGATACAATTCGCTTGTTGGAAGTGTTTCTGCCATACTGGGAACCAAAAAGGCTGACAGTACTGTTGAAATGAATAATACCAAACCAGAGCGCAGATCCCAGTTCTACATTTCACCTAGATTTGGACTTGGAAACAATATACTTTCTTTGGTATATAATGATCAGAGACCGGTGTACACCTTTGCCCTTTCCGCAGGGAAACAGGTCAATAAAACTTTTAAATATGGAATTGGCCTGAGTTACCGCTACTACCAGCATTATTACGACTATATCGATGGCAACGAATCTCTGGTTCAAGAAGGTCGCGAACTTGAAGCACTCAAAGAAGCGGCTGTTTGGAATGCTTCTGCCCTTACTTTTTATGTTGAAGGCGAATTGTTATTAAATCATATCGGACTCACATTTATGGTAGGAGCCAATCTACATAAACCTGCCTACGACATTGATTGGCGCATCAATCAGGGATGGGACAATACACCTAGAGATATTCCTGAAGGATGGATGTTGGGGGAATACAATTCGAAATATCAATTGAAAATGGCGATCGCAACGCGCTTGGGCCTCCGCTATTATTTGTTTGGAAATGAAAATAACCCTACCCATAATGTATTTGCTGGAGCATCGATTAATGCCAATCTTGGGCAAGCTGATTTCACTGAATTCTCGGTGGGCTATGTATATCTTTTGCCACAATTATAACATAAAAAAAGCCCTTCCAAATTGGAAGGGCTCTCTTCTTCATAGCATCCGTCTTATTTTGCCAATATCAACCTGTGGGTTGACGTGGCGCCTTCAGAAGTAATCTGAAGAATATAAACCCCATTTGCTAATCCATTCAATTGTAATTGATTTGTACCTGTCACGGCAGTAGTATTGATTACGATCTTACCCGAACCAAGTTCTACCACAGTAATGCTCACATTTGTACCAAATGTTTGAGGAATATCAATGTTTGCCAATCCTTGTGAAGGGTTTGGATACACTACGATTCCTGAGCCTGAATCAGCTACTTCATCAATTGACAATAATATATCCTGGGCCTCGAATGCTCCGATATCTCGAATACCATCAAAAACACTTTGATCGATCTGATCATCAAATTGATCGGCTGGGTCACCGGCATTGTAGGCAGATGAACCTTCCAACAATTCATGCGTTTCTGTGAGTCCGCCATTGTCTTGCAGTGGTCCAACCATTGGATCTACTTCTTCGATGTCATTGGCGCCTTCAGGAAAAGCACTTTCATCATCAGTTCCTATCAAGTTATAATCGTTTGAAACAAACGTACCACTCACATCTTGGCCACTTGCGGCTGTATTTAAGCCTACCAGGGTGTTTTTCAACATGGTGCTGGTATTACTCTGAATTCCACCACCAGTTCCTGCTGCAGTGTTTGCGCCTACTGTTACCGCATTCAACATGAGAGAGGCTCCATCGTTCGTGATTCCTCCACCATTTGCGGTAGCCACGTTACTTGAGATCGTACTTCGAGTAATTGTGGTTATTGCATCTGTATTATTATAGACACCACCACCTTCCGCAGCACTGTTTCTAGAAATCGTTGATGTTTCTACATCCATCATGGCACCACCTTGGTTCCATAATCCACCACCTTCATTGGCCGCTTCATTTTCATCAATCGTACTTTGAGAAATGGTTACCACAGTTGAGTTTCCGGTAACATGGAGTGCACCACCATTTCCAGGGTTTGCTGCTCCAGCAGTTCCATTTACGTCATTTCGAAGCATATCTACGATAGATATATCTAAGATTCCGTCTATAATTTCAATCGCTCCACCTGCTCTATTGGCACTATTGGCCTCAAGTAGTGTATTTGAAATTGAAACTTCACCATCTACACTCAAAATACCTCCACCAGAACCACTGGTTCCTGTGGCCATATTGCTCTCAAGCACAGTATCAGTAAGCAATGTAAGGGTTCCTCCATTGTTGAAGATACCTCCACCACCATTATCGGCGTCGTCTCCTTCTGCTGTATTATTTGTAATATTCGCAGCAGTAATTGACATACTTCCAACACTATTCCAGAATGCTCCACCTTCAGATGCTGCGGTATTGCCTGTTGCGTTACCACCTGATAAAATTAGGTTTCCTGGACCTGAAATGTGTAGCGCGCCACCATTTCCTGGATTAGCACTTGCACTATTGTTGATAAAGTCCGTGTCAGTAATAGTAGCCGTATTTCCTGAAGAGCTATTCTCTTCAATACCGCCCCCTGCTCTTGCAGCAGTGTTCGACTCGAATCTGGTGTCATTGATAAAAATAGTACCATCATCGTTTAAGAGTCCACCACCAGAACCAGAGGTTCCATCAGCTACGTTATTTGTAATTGTAACATTTTCAAGTGTCAGGGTTCCACCAGCGTTGAAAATACCACCACCACCTTCGTTGGCCATGTCTCCACTCGCAGTATTGTTCTCTATGGTAGTATCTGTCACCGTCATTGCACCAGATCCATTCCACAATCCGCCTCCTTCGAGGGCCGCTGTGTTTCCACTTACTGTTCCACCGGAAATATCAGAATCGCCAGGACCTGTGATATGTAGACCTCCACCGTTACCTGGTGATGAAGCCGTACTGTTATCCATTAAGTCAACATTCGTAAGGATTAATGTATTTCCTGCGATACTGTTATCTTCTATACCACCACCAGCTCTTACAGAAGTGTTGTTGGCAATCATGGTCTCACTTACAGTTAATACTCCAGTATCATTTAAGATACCTCCACCAGAACCTGATGCGCCATCGGCGGTATTATTAGTGATTGTAGCGTTGCTAATGATAAGCGTACCACCGGCATTAAACACACCACCACCACCTTCATTGGCCATAGCCCCACTTGCGGTATTGCCATCAATGGTAGTTCCATCAATCGTCATGGTTCCCGAACCATTCCAAAGCCCACCACCTTCTAAGGCGGCAGTATTTCCAGTTACAGCACCATCTGTGATTTCAGAATCACCGGGACCGGTAATGTGCATACCTCCACCATTTCCTGGCGCGGCAGCTGTACTGTTATCAGACAATATAACATCAATTAATGTGGTAGTGTTACCCGCGATGCTGTTGTCTTCAATACCACCACCGGCTCTCATTGCGCTGTTGTTGTTTATGGTTGAAGTACTCACCGTAAGGATACCTGCATCGTTCAAGATACCACCCCCAGAACCTGAAGTTCCATCGGCGATATTATTGCTTACCGTAATACCGATCAAGTTTAATGTACCCCCAGCGTTGAAGATTCCTCCACCACCTTCATTGGCCATATTTCCACTTGCGGTATTCCCATCGATATCTGTGTTTTCAACAGTCATAAGTCCAGTTCCATTCCACAATCCGCCACCTTCAAGTGCAGCAGTATTTCCAGAAACCGTACCTCCCAAAATGTTTGTATCACCAGGACCTGTGACATGCAGTCCACCACCATTTCCTGGTGATGAGGCTGTACTATTATTTAAGAGGTCAACGCTTGTAAGCAGTGTTGTAGCACCTGACACGCTGTTGTCTTCAATTCCGCCCCCTGCTCTTACCGAAGTGTTTCCAGAAATAGTAGTATTCGTTACAGACAATGTTCCTTGGTCGTTCAGAATACCTCCACCAGAACCAGCACTACCATTTGCTATGTTATTGCTAACAGTTGCATTATCTACTTGAAGTGTTCCTCCTGCATTGAAAATTCCTCCACCACCTTCGTTGGCCATGTCTCCACTTGCGGTATTTCCATCTATGGTAGTTCCATCAACGGTCATGGTTCCAGAACCGTTCCACAATCCACCACCCTCTAGCGTGGCAATATTATTGGAAACCGTTCCACCATTAATAGTAGCACTACCCGGACCAGTGATATGCAGTCCACCACCATTTCCAGGCGCTGATCCTACAAAGTTATCATTCAAGGTAACATCGGTCAGGGTAATTGTTCCTGCTGTGGCCGTAGAATTATCTTCAATTCCACCACCAGCTCTTTTAGCCGTGTTATTTGTTACCGCTGAATTGGTAACAGTTACTGATCCACCAGCTACATTCTGTATTCCACCACCAGAACCTGAGGCCCCTGTGGCAGCATTATTATTTATGGTACTTGAATTCTGAACCACCAAAGTACCTCCATTGTTGAAGATTCCACCTCCACCGTTGTCGGCAGAAGGTCCAGCAGCTTGATTGCTGTCAACCAGAGTTGCATCTACAGTCATGGTGCTTCCAGCTTGATTCCAGAGTCCTCCTCCTTCACTAGCAGCGTCGTTCCCAGTTACGGTACCATTTGTAATGGTGATGTCCGCGACACCTGTAACGTGCAATCCGCCTCCATTTCCAGGAT
>JAWWCH010000028.1:0-11229 GCA_033720575.1 Marinirhabdus sp. | reverse complement strand
TTCATGCACCATTTCTCTTCAAGTTTCCGGTCGTGAGCAAGAATATTGGGTCTCTCTAGACTCAAGAATTGCAACATTGACAAATAACACTCGTCTTACTGTACAGAAAGCTCCTTTTACCATCAAGTTGGTACAGTTGCCAGAAGACAGTTTTATAAATACACTCAGAAAAAAGCTCTTGTGGGGAGAAGACAAGCGAAATTTAAAACAATAAATGCCATTAAAAGGTGTTAATCAACAGAGACTATTCTGCTACTAATATGGTAGAGCGGAGTTTATTGTTATATTTGCAAACTTTTTAAGGCATATGAAGTATTACGCAGCCCTTTTAATAGCGGTTTTTAGTGTTTTAATGACCCGTGCACAGACCTATGAGGTAGGTGGATTTGTTGGTGGCGCCAATTATATCGGAGACATCGGTAAGACCAATTACATCTCACCCAGTGATTTGGTAGTTGGAGGAGTTTTTAAGTGGAACAGAAGTGAACGCCATTCCTTTAGAGCTTCCGTACTTGTAGCTGGATTAAGCGGTGACGACATGGATTCAAATGAGGAGAGAAGACAACAACGCGGCTATTCATTCAAGAACACCATTACGGAAATGTCATTGGGATTAGAGTATACATTCTGGGAATTTAACATGTATCGGGGACAACCCGTTTCAACGCCGTACCTGTACACCGGAATTACCTATTTCAGGTACAATGCATTGTACAAAAGACCCGGAAGCGATATCATCATTGAATACGACAAAGCAGGCACCTTGGCCATTCCTATGACTGTTGGATATAAAACCACTCTTGGAACAAAATTGGTTCTTGGCTTTGAAGTGGGTGCGCGTTACACCTTCACAGACAATCTCGACGGAAGCAATCCTGTGGGAGAATTAGAAGATGATGTGAGTTTAAAATTTGGAAATACAAATAGTGACGACTGGTATGTATTTACCGGTGCAACATTAACCTTCACATTTGGCCGAAAACCCTGTTATTGTAATTTTTAATATGAGTTTACAAGACAACATAGATTCTGAAAAACTCCCAAAGCACCTTGCCGTGATTATGGATGGCAATGGGCGTTGGGCAAAAAAACAAGGGTTATTCAGAACTATTGGTCATGAAAACGGAACAAAAGCGGTACGTGAGATCGTTGAGGCTTGCGCAGAATTGAATATACCTTACCTCACCCTGTATGCTTTTTCAACAGAAAATTGGAATCGGCCAAAATTAGAAGTTGAAACCCTGATGAAGCTATTGGTTTCATCCTTGAAAAAAGAAATTAAGACACTTCAAGACAACGATATCAAATTGAACGCCATCGGCAATCTTGAAGCTTTGCCCAAAAAGGCAAAACGAGAGCTTCTAGATGTAATCGAAAAAACGAAAGATCATAAGAGGATGACACTCACCTTGGCGTTGAGTTATGGTTCCAGAGAAGAATTGGTAAAAACCATCCAAGAGATTAGCCACAAAGTTAAAAATAGTCTAATTTCGCCGTCTGAAATAGATGAGGCAACCATAAACAATCATCTTTATACACGCGATTTACCAGACGTGGACTTGTTAATACGCACCAGTGGTGAACAACGTATTAGCAATTTCCTGTTGTGGCAAATTGCATATGCCGAATTGTATTTTACCGAAACGCTTTGGCCAGATTATAGAAAAGACCATCTTTTTGAAGCAATATTAAATTATCAAAACAGAGAAAGAAGATTTGGAAAGACCAGTGAACAGCTTGAAAAATAATACACTATTGCATAGATCCAAAAAGTTGTGTTACCTCCTTGTAGCATGTTTGTTATGTGTAGGCACCTCAGTTGCCCAGCAAAAACAACTAGATAGTGGTCGTAAATACACATTAAACAGCGTCACCGTTACAGGTAACCAAAGTTTTAACGAACAAACCGTTGTGGCGTTCACCGGACTGAAAGAGGGAGAGCGTCTATACGTACCTGGAGAGCGCCTAAGCAGTGTTACCAAGAAATTGTGGGAACAGAATTTGTTTAGCGATATTGCTTTCTATGTTACTAATATCGATGGAGATTTAATAGACCTCGAACTGTATATTGTCGAACTTCCAAAGCTGAACGAAGTTACAATTGAAGGCATCCGAAAGGGAAAGAAAAAAGACATCTTGCAGGACAATGATCTAAAGGCCGGAAAGAAAATCACAAAAAACCTCCTTACCACTACCAAAAACTACATCAAAGATAAATATCGAGAGGATGGTTTTTATAATACCCAAGTAGCTATCAGCCTTACGCCATACATTGATACCTTAGGTATAGAAGTAGGTCAGAACATGCTCATTAATATCGATAAAGGTGAGCGCGTAAAGGTAAAGTCAATCAAATTTGACGGAAACGAAGCCTTGAGCGACGGTAAATTGCGCCGGGCTATGAAAAACGTGAAACGCAAAAACTTCTTTCGTTTTTGGAAAATGTCTAAATATACCGAAGACCTCTTAGAAGAAGACAAAGCCTCCGTAATCACCAAATACAAAGCCAATGGATATCGTGATGCGAGAATCTTAAGCGACTCCTTGATTGTATTGGATGAAAAAAACTTGGCCCTGAATATTGATGTTGAGGAAGGTAAGCGCTACTATTTCGGTGATATTCGATTTATAGGAAACAGCGTATATACCGATGCTCAATTACGTCAAAAATTGGGCATTCAAAAGGGAGAGCCCTATAATGGTGTATTGTTGGCAGAACGTATCGCAGACAACTCAGATCCAGATGCTGATGACCTTACAAACCTGTATCAAAACAATGGATACTTAGCAGCACGAATCAACCCCGTAGAGGTGGCTGTGCGTCAAGACACTATCGATTTTGAGATTCGAATCATTGAAAGCAAAGAGTTTTATTTTGACCATATTACTGTTGTTGGAAACAAAAAGACCAATGATCATGTGATTTATAGAGAACTGCGCACACGGCCTGGTCAGAAATACAGTAAAAGAAATGTAGTACGTACCATTCGTGAATTAGGCCAATTGGGCTACTTTGACGCTGAACAGCTCACGCCAAACTTTAAGTTCGTAGATGAAAATAACGGACTTGTAGACATTGAGTACAGTGTCGTTGAAAAAGGTTCTAGCCAAATTGAACTCCAAGGTGGATATGGCGGCGGTGGATTTGTGGGAACACTAGGTTTATCGTTTAATAATTTCTCCTTGCGAAATATCTTTAATGGGGAAGCCTACACGCCATTGCCCATGGGTGACGGCCAAAAACTTTCGCTACGTGCACAAGCCAGTAGCTTCTACCAAACCTATAGTCTATCTCTGGTTGAACCATGGTTGGGCGGAAAAAAACCGGTTCAGCTGAGCACCTCTTTTTCACATACCATCCAATACTTGTTCGACTTTCAAACAAGAGATGTAGATAGAGACCGCCGTTTCTTGATTACAGGGGGATCGGTTGGTTTTGCCAAACGATTGCAATGGCCAGACGACTATTTCACTTTTTCTCAGGCACTAAGTTTTCAGCATTACAACCTTAAAAATTACAACACAGGTCTTTTTACCTTTGGTGACGGATTCTCAAATAACTTAGCCTATACGATTGGGTTGAGCCGAAACAACACAGCAACCAATCCTATCTACCCAGTAAGTGGTTCCAATTTTAGCTTGACCGCAAAACTCACTTTCCCATATTCTGCCTTCAACGGTGTAGATTACGAAGGGTTGAGAGCTGAGCGCGATGGTCTGGAAGAAAGGCTGTTAACCGATATCAACAATGTAGACATTCGTGAGCGTATCGCAGAAATTGATCAAGAACGTTTCAATTGGCTTGAATACTACAAAATTAAATTTTCGGGAGATTGGTATACCCGACTAGTGGACAAACTTGTTTTGCGAACGCGAACGGAATTTGGTTTCTTAGGGGCATACAACAATGCAAGGGGAATACCTCCATTTGAACGTTTCTTCGTGGGGGGTGACGGACTTGGAGCTTTTAGCCTTGATGGTCGTGAGGTAATTCAATTGCGTGGATATCCAAACCAATCGCTATCCGATAACGACGGAAATACCATTTTCAATAAATTTTCGTTAGAGTTAAGGTATCCAATTACGTTAAAGCAATTGGCTTCAATATATGTATTAGGTTTTGCTGAAGGAGGTGCTGCCTACAATGACTTTAGAGAATATAATCCTTTCAGGATTAGTAGGTCTGCTGGCGCAGGATTACGTATATTTATGCCAGCATTTGGGTTGCTAGGTATCGATTTTGGATACGGTTTTGATCCAATTTTAGGACAAAATCAACCGAACGGATGGGAAACCCATTTTATTATTGGACAACAATTTTAATATTGGCACGATATTTTCTTAAACTATAACCACAATTATGAAAACACTAAAATTACTTTTAATCTCTCTAGCGTTTTTGTGCATCTCGTTTACGGCTGATGCCCAGCGTGGCGCTCGTATAGGTTACATTGATATGGAGTATATTCTTGAAAGTGTACCCGAATACAAAGAAGCCGAAAAACAGTTGGACGGTAAAGTACAACGATGGAAGGCAGATATTGAAAGAAAAAGTAAAGAGATTGACCAGATGAAACTAAATTTGGCAAATGAGCGAGTTTTACTTACTACAGAGCTAATCGAAGAACGTGAGGAAGAGATTAAAATATTAGAAGATGAACTCATAGATTATCAACAAGATCGCTTTGGTCCAAACGGCGACCTAATTATCCAAAGAAGGCAATTAGTGCAGCCCATCCAAGATCAAGTTTTCAATATAGTTCAAGAAATTGCCGAAGCAAAAAAATATGATTTCATCTTTGACAAATCTGCAGATGTGGTCATGCTATTTGCAGCGAAGAGAAACGACATTAGCGAATCGGTTTTACGTAGTATCAATCGTGCAAACAAACGTAAAGAAGTATCTTCTAGGCAAGAAAGAAAAGAGCTTGAGCAGCGTGAGAGCATGGACGAGGAGGCGATTTCAGAACGAGAACAAGCCATAGAAGACAAAAAAGACGCTCGAGCCGCTGCAATGGCAGAGCGACGAAGAGTAAGAGATTCCATCCGTGACGCGAAGCGTGCTGAATTTCAACAGCGAAGAGATAGTTTACTCCAAGTACGTCAAAATAGACAAGATTCCATACAGGCCGCAAGAGAAGGTGGCGACGGTGGATGTCCATAAATAAACGAGTACCCTAATAAATGATAACACTTAAATTAAATACAATTACAATGAAACACTTAAAATTAGCAGCAATTGCAATCGTACTTTTTGTTGGAACAACAAGTGCAGCCTTGGCTCAAAAAGTAGCACATATCAACACCCAAGAATTAGTGGAGGCTATGCCTGAAATGAAGTCTGCTCAGGGTCAATTAGAAAAGTTGAGAAAAACCTATGATACGCAGTTGAAGGATATGTACAAGGAGTTGGATACAAAAATCAAAATGTACGAGGCTCAGTCAAAAGAACAGACCGATCAAGAAAACCAAAAGCGTGTTGAGGAAGTAACCGGAATGCAACAAAACATTCAAGCTTTCAATCAGCAAGCGATGCAGGATCTTCAGAAAAAAGAGGTTGATATCCTACAACCCATCTTAGATAAAGCTCGTCAAGCCATTCAAAAGGTGGCGCGTGCACAAGGTATAGAATATGTTTTTGACGCTACACCAGGTGGTGGAATGTTGATGGCAGACGGAAAAGACCTGTTAGCAGATGTAAAAAAAGAATTGGGCATTTAATCCCCAAAAAATGATGTTGAAAGCTCGCCCGATGGCGGGCTTTTTTGTTTTGTATCGTATCTTTATGCCAATGACTAAAAATTCACCTATCGGCATTTTTGATTCGGGGGTCGGCGGCACCTCAATCTGGCAGGAAATCTACGATCTCTTGCCTTACGAAAACAGCATATATCTAGCAGATAGTAAGAATGCACCTTATGGAAATAAAAGTTCAGAAGAAATTGCGGCGCTGAGCATTAAGAATACCGAAAAACTATTGGAACTAGGTTGTAAATGTGTCGTCGTAGCATGCAATACGGCTACAACCAATGCCATTGATCTACTGCGGAACAGATACGACCTGCCTATTATAGGCATTGAACCTGCCATAAAACCTGCTGCGCTTCAAACCAAAACCAATAGCATCGGAATTCTCGCAACCAAAGGAACGTTGACCAGTGCTTTGTTCCATAAAACATCAGCGGCCTTCACAAGCAACATCTCTGTAGTTGAAATTGTTGGAGAAGGTCTGGTACCCCTAATCGAAAAAGGTGCGATCAACAGCCAAGAAATGGAGGAATTGCTTGAGAAATATACGGCGCCCATGATTGCAGCAAATATCGATCACCTCGTATTGGGCTGTAGCCATTATCCGTATTTAATTCCGAAGTTAGAAAAAATACTGCCCAAAACCGTTACAATTATCGACTCCGGACTTGCGGTTGCAAAGCACACCAAAACCCTTTTGGAACAAAACAACTTACTCAATACATCTCGGAAGACGCCAAAATTGAAATTCTACACCAACACCGATACAAGCACATTGGAATTTTTACTGAAAGATTACCAAAAGAAGATTTCAATAGAACAAAAAGAATTTTAATCAGCTAAAAAACGCCAAGAGATCTTTCTTTCTAGAAGGGCTCACCATGATTTCTTTACCGCTCGAAAGCACCACACTTCCTCCCTTTCCTTTTTTGTATTCAACAACGGCATTCACGTTCACCAAATAGCTTTTATGAACCCTCGCGAACCCACAATCTTCCAATGCCTTTTCAAAATATTTTAGGGTTTTACTCACCAATTTCTTTTTGTTCCCCACGAAAATCTGGGTATAATTATCGTCTGCCTGGCAATATAAAATATCTGCTATTTCCAAAACCTCAAAACCATTGCTCACCGGGATCGTAATTTTACCCGACACTTGTGTGACTTTAGATTGAATCACAGCATTCTGCAAGCTATTTTCTTTCGTTTTGATTTCGTGCACATAATCTACCGCATCAATAAGTTTATCGATATCTAAGGGTTTCAACAAATAATAGGATGCATGAGCATTTAGCGCGTCAACAGCATATTGATTGTACGCGGTTACAAAAACGGTTTCAAATGTGCGATCACCCACCTTATCTAATAGATCAAAAGCATTCCCGTAAGGCATTTCTACATCTAAGAACACCAAATCCAAGTCGTTATTTCTGATAAGCACCAGAGCTTCATCCACATTTGCCGCCTCTCCTACCACAGAAACATTCGGACAATATTTCTCAAGATACTTGTTTAGAATATCCCGGCTGTTTTTCTCATCTTCTACGATGATGGTCTGTAATATCATTTTTTGTTGATTCATATTAATCCTTTTTTAGGGTAAGTACCACCTTCGTACCTTCTTCGTTCTCATAGACGTTTGACACGGTAACATCAACTTTATCCTTGTACATATCATTTAAAATTGAAATTCGTTTTTCAATATTTCCCATCCCCTTGCTTTGTTGTTTCTTTTGATGCTCGGTCTTCAATAGTTTTGATTGCTTCCTTCCAATACCGTCGTCTACGATGGAAATACGCATGGTGGCATTGTCTATCTGTTCAAAATGGATATCTAGGTGTCCCTTTTCCTCTTTATAACGCAATCCATGCCATACCGCATTTTCAACGTAGGGCTGCAACAACATGGGTGGAATTACAAATTCTTCCACTTGGAGCGACTCATCTATAGTTATGGAATATTCAAATTTGTCTTTAAATCGAAAATGCTCCAATTTAACGTACAGTCGCAACAATTCAATCTCTTTGCTCAACGGAATAAAATCTTCTTCACTGTTTTCAAGTACGCTCCGCATAAGTTGAGAGAACTCGCTTAAGTATTTATTTGCGGCTCGTTCATCACTCATGGCTATAAAGCTGTTCACCGAATTCAAAGCGTTGAAAATGAAATGTGGATTCATTTGTGTGCGTAGCGATTTCAATGCAAGCATGTGGTTTGCATACCGCTGTCGCTTTACACTTTGATATTGCGTATAGGCGGTGTAAAGCAACAGCAATGCTACCAAAATCAAGGAAAATATGACCCACTTTTGAACTCGGTTGTTCTTTTCAATAAGTGCCTTATTTTCGAACGCTAGTTTGTAACTATTGGCGTTGAGCTCACGCTCATTTTCTAAGCTGGTAATTCTATTTTGCTTCAAAGCTATTTCTCTATTGAATCGAGCAGCTTGTGAAATTTCTTGTTCCTTCTTTATATATAACTCATCTACCAAAGCAACGTAACGTTCATAACTCTCTGCCGCCTTTCCAAAGTCGCCGATACCCTTATAAATCTCAGATAATTTGCGCGTGGCGTCTTTTTCAACCACTAAGTCGTCCTTTGAAGCTGCTTCTTCAATGCTTTTTTCGAGATACGGAATTGCCTCTCTATACTTATCTTGTGCAATGTAGGCGTTGGCAATATAATAATTTTGTCTTTGGGCTGTTAACGGACTCTCATCCAGTGATTCCGACACATCATCGCCCTCTGTATGTTCAATCGCATCCAATTCTTCCAACGTTTCTGAACGAAGCTTTATCTCTTCGTCGAAGTTCCGGTTTCGATTAAAAAAATTAGCCACTTTATTTTTTTCTTCTACCGCCCGCTTGGGATTTTCTTGTTGGGCAAGCGTCAACGAATTGCCGTAGTATTCAGCTGCCGACTCCATTGCTCCTTTTTCTGAATACACTTCTGCAATCTTCGAATTCAAATCGGTTATTTTAGAAGTGATCTCCTGTTTACTAGCCACTTCTAATCCTTTTTGATAGTTCTGAATGCTTTGATCCCAATCGTTGATTGCCCGATACGTATCTCCAAGGCCTTCGTACACATCTACCTTTTGAAAAGCTCCTAAACTTGCACCTAGCAACGCCTTATAGGTAGACAGACTCTCTTGGTACTTCTGATTTAACATAAAGGACTTCGCTAATTTTATCCGGCGTCCAATTGTGGCCTTTTCAGAAATGCTTCGTTTAAAATTATCGATGGCCAAGTCCGGCTGTTTCCAGTACAAGTTTATATCTCCTAATGTTTCAAAGGCAATTGCTGTTTGAGTTTTGGAAATTGAAGTACCATTATAGGGTTGTATGGCTTTGGTGACGTATCCAATGCTCTGGTTGGCATCTTTTCGTAAAGTACGTTTCGCAGAATCGATATAGCGCTCAAATTGATTTGTATTTGGAACGTTAAATTGCCTGCTTGTTACTGAGCTTTCGGCATCCGCTTTCTGAACCTTCACCGTAATATTTTGTTCATCCTTAATTGTGTAGAACACAGGCTTGAAAGCATCACTTTTAATACTCAACTGATCTCCTATTTCTGCGGAAATAAGGAATTCACCGCTACTATTGGTAGTGGTATACGCACCGTTGTCTATTTCTACATTCACTTTGGGAATTGGTGTATTGGTTTCAGCCTCAACGACCACACCTCTTAACACAAACGCATTGGCTGATTTCTTGGGTATTTGTGCAATACCACAAAAAACTGTTGATATTAAAAACAATAGTGAGAAGGTATATTTCATAATCTGCTGAAAGTGTAAACATACGTATTGTCTGTGATATCTTAAAGCATAGAAATCTGCATCAGAGCATAAAAAAGAACTATTTGTCCCACTTTACGAATCAAAACACCATGTTGACGCGTTTACCCTACCGTTTCCCTAATTGTAGTTTTTAATTTTACAACTTTCACTTTTTTACAAGTGACACTGAACTCAGCATCAACACACGAACTGAAAGCTTTGGGAAAGTCAATAGTAAGACTTTAGGATTTACGGGAATAAAAAAAGCCCCGATTTGGGGCTTTAAATTTTAATAGCCTCTTGGCCTTAACATACCATTGTAGCGCATGTCTTGATTCCAACTTTTACCAACTGTACCATCAAAGATATTGTACCCAAGGGTGATTTGGTGAAACCCACCGCTCTCAAACCGTACACTGCCGGTTTGGTATGAATAGGTATAGGCAAACAAGAATTTCTTATAGTTAATCCCAAGAACAGGTGTTATATACTGTAGTTTTTGATTTTGAATTTCGGCTCCATCGAGGAATTCTGCCCCATCAAAACTTCTTCTATATGAAATTCCACCCCAAACTCTTGCAAAGTCCAATTCTCTGAACACTTTTGCATTTACATCGATAGACTGCTCTCCCGTTCTTTCCTTATACTGTAACAAGAATGATGGTTCAAAAGCCCACAGTCCGTATGATGGAACAATAAAATACGATGCACCTAGAAGATACGATCGCTGGTTGTTTGGTTCGAATTGTTCAGAATTAATTCTTCTATTACGAAACAAAAGATTCTTCACCGTAAAATGTGTAGAAAAATTGCCTGAATGCAATGAAGCTCCTGTATCCACATTTAGATATGACGTACTTTGCACAATACCAGCAATGATTGGATCGAAATCATTTGGGTCAAAATTGGTTTCATCCAATTGCGATTGAATAAGACCTGCACTTAATCCAAATGAGAGTTGATTCAAGTCTGAACTACCTCTCCCCAGCTTAATGTGATGGGCATACGTTAGGTATCCTCCCGTTTGAGAATGATACCCGTTTTTGTCATTAAATATGATAGCACCTAAACCTGAACGCTCACCTAACCTAGTATTAAAACTTAAGGTTTGTACATTGGGTGCATCATCCTGATCAAACCATTGTTGTCTCGCAGTGAGGCGCAATTTACTGTAGTCTGCTCCACCAGCCATTGATGGATGTAACAAATAGAGATTATCAGCGAAATAATCCGCATAAACAGGTAAGCCATCTTGGGCAGACACAACAGTGGACACCAGTAAGGCAAATAGTAGGTAGATTTTTGTAATCTTCATAATAAATAGGCTATCGTTTTAGGGTAAAATGCCCTCTAAATTCTTTTTGAACGTCATCCTCGATGTACTCCACCAGGAACCAATAGTCGCTCGAGGGGAGCGGGTTGCCGTTGTAGGTCCCGTCCCACCCCTCTCCGGTCGGGCTGATTTGCTTGAGCAGCTTCCCGGTGCGGTCAAATATATAAATTTTTGCCGAGGGGTCGGCATCGGCGATCCCGATTATATTCCAAGTATCATTATAACCATCTAAGTTGGGTGTCATGAACCTCGGGTAGTCCACGATCCCGATCTCCACGGTCACGCTGCCGCAGCCGTTCGCGTCACGGATGGTGACCGTGTGGGAACCGGCGGAAACACCGTTGAAGGTGCCCTCGGCCATGA
>JAWWCH010000027.1:0-11477 GCA_033720575.1 Marinirhabdus sp. | reverse complement strand
GCATTTTCATTGGCAAATAGTGTTTTGCGCCATGTTTTACCACCATCGGTACTTTTATATACGCCTCTTTCTTGGGTGGGTTTGTAGATATTTCCGAGCACCGCGGCGTATACGGTATTATAGTCGGTTGGATGTACCGCTATTCTTGGAACATGGCGACTGTCTTTTAGTCCTGCGGAAGTCCATGTCTTACCTGCATCCTCGCTTTTCCATATGCCGTATCCAGAAGATACATTTCCTCGTACCGTTTTTTCACCGCCACCCACATAGATGACATTGGGATCACTTTTGGCCACTTCAATGGCTCCGATTGAGCCTCCAAAAAATCCATCACTGATATTTTCCCAGGTTCGGCCTCCATTTTTAGTTTGCCAGATCCCGCCACCAGTACTTCCGAAGTAATAAAGATTGGGCTTCCCAGGCACACCGGTTACCGCAGCACTTCGTCCGCCACGAAATGGCCCTATGAGCCTATATTCTAGCGCTCCGTAAAGTGAATCATCGTACGTTTGAGCTTGTGTTGTTTCTGTAAAAATTCCGAAGAAAATCGTCGCTACACATAGCGACAAGAGGAGTTGGTAACGTCTCATACAATCTATTTTGAAAAGTTTTCACTAAAGATAACCTTTTCGAATTTATTGGGAAAAACGGTCGATGCTTTATTCCTTCAAAAATTTCTTGACCTCTCGATGTAAATAATAACCGGTTACCGCGGTAGACAACACATCTGCAATTGGGAAGGCAATCCAAACTCCAAAAACGCCGAAGTACTTCGGCAAAATTAGGATCAAAGGAATAAGAAAGAATCCTTGTTTTGTCAAACTTAAGAGTAACGCTGGTATAGCCTTACCAATGGCCTGAAAATACGACGAGCCTATCAGTTGCACCGCAATCACGGGAGTGGCCGCAAATACCCAGCGCAATGCATCAGGTGTGCGCTCGAGAATTTCAGCATTGTTTGCCATGGTTTCAGCACTCTGACCCGATTTGTTACTGATGAAAATGGAAACCAAATCGGGCGCAAAAATCATGATGATGGCAAAAATCACCAATGCTAATCCGCCAGAATATAGGATAGACTTGTTAATACTTTCGCGTACTCTCGCCATTTTCTCTGCTCCAAAATTATATCCTGCAATGGGTAAAAATCCTTGATTGACTCCGATAACCGGGAATAACGCAAACATCAAGGCGCGACTGATAATTCCGTAGGATGCCACATCTAAAGCATCTCCTGTAGAGATAAGCACATTGTTCACCAAAACTGTAAACACACTAATCACCCCTTGTCTGGCCAAAGTAACTGAACTGAGGCTGCTAATCTCCGAAACTAACTTCCGACGTAGTTTTAAACATTCAAGTTTAAGACGCAGTTCACTCTTGAACACGAAAAACCATACAATAAAGGCAAAGCAGATAAAATAACTTATAAAAGTGGCCCACGCAGCACCGTGCATTCCGAAGTCGAACACATTGATGAGAATGTAGTCCATAAAAATATTAGCAATGGCGGGCAACATCATGGCGTACATAGCAAATTTAGGTTTGCCTTCGGCACGAATCACATTGTTCCCCATCATGCACATCGCCAGCATGACGATACCATACATGACGATGCGGTAGTAGATAAGTGCCTGGTCTTTGAAACTATCGTCGGCACCAAACGATTCAATCAAGGTGTCTTGAAATATGAGTCCGAGAATCGCTAATACTCCTGACGTAAGAAATGTCAAGGTCACCTGATTTCCAAAAACGCGCAGTGCCTTGTTGTCATCGCCAGCTCCCAAAGCTCGCGAAAGCACAGAGCTTCCACCGATACCAACGGCCAAACCAATGGCACCGATAAAAAAGGTGACGGGAATTACAACGGTGATGGCTGAAATGGCCAACGGACCGATCCATCGGCCCACAAAAATAGTATCTACGATCATGTTGAGTGACATGACCAAAATACCGATAGACGCCGGAACGGCTTGTTTTATCAATAAACTGGTGATTGAGTCGGTACCAAGGCTCGATGAATTGTTGGTAGCCATCAAGCGATTGCGGTTTCAACATTCACGATACGCCATTCTTCGATCATATTGGCAAGTACTTCGGCAAAATCGTCACGATCGTTCAAACAAGGTATCGTAGTAAACTGTTCCCCGCCCACTTCGTGAAAAATTTCTTCACCTTCCATGGCAATTTCTTCCAACGTTTCTAAGCAATCACTTACAAAGGCCGGGGTTACTACCACTAATTTTTTAAGACCTGCTTTTCCCATACGCTCAATGGTACGGTCTGTATAAGGCTGCAACCACGGGTCGAAACCAAGGCGCGATTGGAATGTAGTAGAATAAGTACCTCGCTTTAAACCGAGGGTTTTGGCCACATTTACCGTGGTGATTTCACACTGGTGTCGGTAACAGAATTCATGTTGTGGCGAACCCATTTTAAAGCAACATTTACCGTCCATTTTACAATTTCCGTTGGTGATGTCGCTCTTCCGGATATGCCGCTCTGGCACACCGTGGTAGCTAAAGAGAATATGTTCGTAGTCTAATCCCTCTAAATGTTCTTGAATACTCTTTGACAATACATCGATATAATCTTCGCGATGATAGAATGCCGGGGTTCTGGTTATTTTAAGCTGCGGAAAATGTTTTGCCACCAATTCATCTACTTTTACGTCGATGGTTTCGGTCGTGGCCATAGCAAATTGGGGATACAACGGTATGGTTTTTACTTCCGTGACACCTTGGTCTACCAATTCTTGAAGACCCTTTTTCAGGCTCATGCTTCCGTATCGCATCGCTAACGCCACCGGAACATTTACTTTTTGTTGCACCTTTTTTTGCAGGCGTTCAGAAAGCACGATCAGCGGCGAACCTTCGTCCCACCAAATTTTGGAATATGCCTTGGCCGATTGTTTTGGTCGGGTGTTCAATATAATGCCGCGCACTAAGAGAATCCGTGCCCAGCGGGGTACATCAATTACCCGCGGATCCATCAAAAACTCATCGAGATATTTTTTGACATCTTTTGGTTTGGTACTGTCTGGCGACCCCAGGTTTACTAAAAGAACTCCCTTTTTCATAGCATCAATATATACCAACTGTGTTCTAAAAGAATACATTGCAGGTGTTTCGCAAAAATACCGCTAATAGTTGAGTTGAAAAATGGTTACACATAGATTAACGTAATAGTAAGATAAACACCAAAATTCTAGCAATTTTCAATAGCGCGACTCACGGTGAATCAACCCCCTAATCCCATCACAAATTTCTTTGGTGTGGTGCCAAACTTCTTCTTAAAAGCGGCTATAAAATGGCTCGCAGCGCTGTACCCAACTTTGAGTCCGACTTCATTTACATTGTGTGAACCGGTGGCCAACAGCTGTCTGGCCACTTCCATTTTATAATCGAATAAGAAACTGAACACACTATCGCCGTACACCTGTTTGAAACCCTCTTTCAACTTATTGATGGGCAACTGGATTTCATCGGCCAATTCCTGTAAGGTTGGAGGCTCTGCCATTCGAGCGATGATAATTTCCTTTGCCTTCTTGATTTTCACTACATTTTGTTCGTCTACCAAAAACGGGCATTGTTCTACATCCACATCCTCTTCTCGATTGAAATACAGACTCAACAACTCGTAGGCCTTGCCCTTAAAATACAATGGCTTTATTGAAGGATGCAAGTTGTAATTCATCAACTGATTGAGCACAATGGCCATAGAGGGTGAAATTCTAGCGTCTTTGTAGTATTTCCGATCTTTGTTGTCATTGCTCAAAAAAGAGATGTAGTTGGCTTCCGAAGAAAACAACGTATGGAATTTCTTAATCGGCAACAGCACCGAAACCACCCATGAATTTGGAGCCACGATCACCTCAATGGGCAAGTCGCGCTGCGGATTATACAGCAACAACGACATATCTTCCTGAATGGGAAGTCGGTAATTTCCATCATTAAAGCTGAAGGCACCCGACCCTTTTACGCAAAAATGGAATTGAATGTAATCTGAACTTACCTCACGTCTGTACAATTGTTGACGGTCAGATTCGTTATTAAATTTGAGAATGAAGAAACCCGATTCAATCTGAGTTTCCTTGTACATGCCTTGAGCGATATTTTTTGCTGAAACGTCTTCCTCGGTATTCATGGTTTATTTAGAATGAGTATAAATAAAATTGTTGTTGGTAGAGTGCAAAGGTACAATATTACTAGGTTCGGTTTGTGAATCATATAAAATTGACTGTTTTAAACACCTATCGACACTATTGATACCGCTTGCGTTATTTTTTAAAATTCCTATCTGTTAATTTTGCGCCTGTTGATGAAAAAAGAAAACGGCAAACGACATTTTTCTTCGAGTGAAGGTACGTTCTACGCCATTGGTCTTAATTACAAAAAGGCCGATGCCGAAATTCGTGGCCATTTCAGCATTTCAGAAGCGGCACAAAAAGCTATACTTTCTTCCGCGAAAGCGGAAGGCATCCCTAGTTTGAGTGTACTCTCTACTTGTAACCGAACGGAAATGTACGGGTTTGCACAACACCCTTTTCAACTTATTAAGTTGCTTTGTGAGCACACCCATGGTACCGTTGAGGAATTTGAAAAAGTAGCGTACATCCATAAAAATGAAGCAGCGGTTTCACATTTGTTCCGCGTGGGAACCGGTCTGGACAGCCAAATTTTGGGCGATTTCGAAATTATCAGTCAGTTGCGCATCGGTTTCAAGCGGTCTAAAAAAATGGGACTTTTGAATGCCTTTTCTGAACGACTTGCAAATGCCGTGATTCAGGCTAGCAAACGTATCAAAAATGAAACTGAAATCTCTACGGGAGCCACTTCGGTTAGCTTTGCCGCTGTTCAGTACATTATGGCACGTGTGCCTTATGTTTCCGAAAAGAACATTTTGTTGTTTGGAATTGGCAAAATAGGACGAAACACTTGCGAAAATCTGATAAAACATACCAAAAACGAACAAATTACGCTGATCAATCGCACCAAGGTTAAAGCCGAAGCCATTGCGGGAAAGTTCAATTTGGTCGTAAAAGATTACGCCAATATCCAAAGTGAAATTGCGCAAAGCGATATTTTAATTGTCGCCACGGGTGCACAACAGCCTACAATTTCAAAAGAGTTGCTGTACCTCAAAAAACCATTGCTGATATTAGACCTTTCCATTCCGAAGAACGTATCAACCAATGTAAAGGAGAATGAATTGGTAACCCTGATTCACTTAGACGAATTGAGCAAAGTTACGGATGCCACCTTGGCTCATAGACAATCTCAAATTCCCAAAGCCAAAGAAATCATTGAAGAAATTTCGTCTGAATTCAACACTTGGGCAAAAAACAGAACGTTTGCGCCAACCATAAAAGCCTTAAAACATAAATTGGCTGCGATAAAAGAAGGCGAAATTGAAAATCAACGTAAAAAACGAAATGATTTCAATGAAGAACAGGCCGAGATTTTAAGTAACAGGATCATCCAAAAAATCACCACCCACTTTGCCAATCACCTAAAAGCTGATAACCAAATGGCCGATGAGAGCGCGGCCTTATTGCGTACGGTATTCCAACTCAACGAGGGCGAGCATGAGTAAGACCATTAAAATAGGGACCCGAGATAGCCAATTGGCACTTTGGCAGGCAAAAACCGTAGAAAAACAACTGAATGATCTTGGCTATACCACTGAAATTGTCTCGGTAAAATCTACAGGTGATCTTGTGTTAGACACCCCCTTGTATGAAATGGGGATTACCGGAATATTTACCAAAACACTAGACGTAGCGATGTTGAAGGGTACGGTTGATATTGCCGTGCATAGCATGAAGGATGTGCCCACAGCCTTGCCAAAAGGGATTGTTCAAACCGCAGTCTTGGAACGGGCCTCAGCTGTCGACATTTTGGTCACCAACCGGGAGAAAGTTGATTTTAGCAAACCCTGTACCATCGCGACAGGAAGCTTGCGAAGAAAAGCGCAATGGCTGCATCGCTATCCGCACCACACCGTTGTAGATTTACGTGGAAATGTGAATACCCGTTTACAAAAGCTTAAAGACCATGGTTGGGACGGTGCTATTTTTGCCAAAGCGGGGCTACAACGCATTGACGTTCTTCCAAAAAATTATATTGAGCTCGATTGGATGGTTTCTGCACCTGCACAAGGCGCTATGGTAGTGGTGGCTATGGAAAATGACCATTTCAGTATTGAAGCCACTTCTAAACTGAACAATACATATGCGGCCTTGACCACCCAATTGGAAAGGGCTTTCCTTCGAAGATTAGAAGGAGGTTGCACCGCGCCCATTGGTGCCTATGCTGAAGTAATAGGAAACGCCGTTGATTTCAAAGGCTGTTTGTTTTCGTTAGACGGTTCGGATAAAATTGAGCTTTTAAAAGCTGAACTTTTAGAGACGGTTACTCCTGAAATGGGTGCTGCATGGGCTCAAGAAGTGTTAGAGCGCGGTGGGGATACTTTGATGACTGCCATCAAAAAACAACTGGAATAAAATGAAGGTACTCTCCACAAAAAAGCTCTCAGACGCGCAACGCAATCGCTTGATCAATGCCGGCTTGCATTTGGTCATGTATGACGCCATAGCAATTGCATATGTTCCCTTTGAAGAACCAAAATCAACTGACGTTGCCATTTTTACCAGCAAAAATGGAGTTCGTGGGTGCATTGCGCAGTTGGAGGAAGACTATTTTACCTCAACTCCTTCGACCATCGTTTGTGTGGGAGAAAAAACAAAAAGCCTGATTGAGTCATTTGGTGGAAATGTGACCAAAATGGCTCAAAACTCGAAAGAATTAGGCGATTTTGTCGTAAAAAACTATCCAAATGCACAACTTTCGTATTACTGCGGAAATTGGAGAAGGGATGAATTACCGAACATTTTGACATCAAATCAGGTCTCATTTTCAGAAGTAATTGTGTATCAAACCAAGTTGAACACTCAAAAATTTGAACAAAGTTGGGACGCCGTATTGTTTTTCAGTCCTAGTGGCGTAGATAGCTTTGTTGAATACAATCTGCTTAAAGGCACCCTTGCGATTTGTATCGGCGAAACCACGGCAAGTGCCGCAAAAAAATATTCAGACCACATCGTGGTGGCCAACCAAACCACGATAGACAGCGTTGTTGCGAAAACGGTAACGACATTAAAAAAATTAAAGATTTAAAAGCTTCCTAATTTCAGCACCATGAGTCAAACCCTAAAAAACGATTTATTCTTACGCGCACTAAAAGGCGAAACCGTAGACCGTCCACCCGTTTGGATGATGCGCCAAGCAGGGCGTTATCTTCCGGAGTTTATGGAGATCAAAGCGAAATACGATTTCTTCACCCGTTGCCAGACCCCAGAATTGGCCAGTGAAATCACGGTGCAGCCCATTCGCAGATATGGTATGGATGCAGCCATACTGTTCAGTGATATTTTGGTAATCCCTCAAGCCATGAATATTGAAGTTGAAATGAAACCAGGTGTGGGACCATGGTTACCCAATCCGATTCGTTCGCAGAAGGATTTAGACAACGTTATTGTTCCAGATATCCATGATACCTTAGGTTATGTGATGGATGCTATCAAAATGACAAAGGAAAAGCTGAACAATGAAATACCGTTGATCGGTTTTGCTGGGAGTCCGTGGACCATTCTTTGCTATTGCGTGCAAGGACAGGGCAGCAAAAATTTTGACAAGGCTAAGGAATTTTGCTTTACACAACCTGTTGCGGCCCACGAATTATTGCAGAAAATCACAGACACCACTATTCTTTACCTAAAAGAAAAAGTGAAAGCTGGTGTAAACGCGGTTCAGGTTTTTGACAGTTGGGGCGGCATGTTGTCACCAACCGATTACCAGGAGTTTTCATGGCAATACATCCAACAAATCATTAATGCCTTAAAAGACGAAGCGCCCGTGATTGCTTTCGGAAAAGGGTGTTGGTTTGCTTTAGACACCATGGCCAAAAGTGGCGCATCTGCCTTGGGTATAGATTGGACTTGTTCTGCGAGAAACGCTCGCTATTTAACGGGTGGAAACATCACGCTTCAAGGAAATTTTGATCCTACCCGTTTGTTCAGTCCGCCAGCTGAAATCAAAAAATTGGTAACACAGATGATTGATGATTTCGGGAAAGACCGTTATATCGTAAATTTAGGACACGGTATTCTTCCAAACATTCCGATAGAAAATGCTGGAGCGTTTATTGAAGCTGTGAAAGAATACAAGGCCGAATCGTGAATGTATACCGACGGATTCGAAAACTGAGCATCGGGCAGCTCTTCAAATTTGCCATTCTATTTCTGCGGAATCCGCTATACATTATTCCGACGCTTCGGGCCACCCAAAGCACATTTACCATTTGTACTGAACTATTTGGAAATAATCATCACGCGCCAAACAAAGCAAATGCTTTCCGACATGCCTTATGGAATGCCTTAATCTGTCGAAAGGTTGAAAAAAGAAACAAAAACAAGCAAAAAAGTGTGTTTTGGGCTCAAAAAGTGACCGATTTATATGAAAAAGTAACAAATAATGAACCATTGGATGAAGCTATGGATCTACACAACAACATGATGGGTCGACTTTGTTTCTTGAACTTTTTAGGCAAAAACGAGGCAGAATTAGTAGATTTTATCGAAAAAAAGGCTGAAAATGCTAAAAAAGTGACAAATTTAATCGAAATCGCTAACCTTTCTAATGAAATGGTATACTTGCAAACGATATGAAACTATTGCTCAAAAAATTTAATGATAAATATGTGGCCCTGAAACGTAGCTGGAGTCCACAACAAAATTTGTTTTATGGTTTTCTCACCTATATAATAGCCGGTACCGTGTTGCTAAGTATGCCATGGTTACAGAAACAATCAGTTCCTTTGCTAGACAATCTGTTCATTGCGACTTCCGCAGTGTCTACTACTGGTCTCGTAACAGTTTCTATTTTTGACAGCTACACGACTATAGGGCAACTTGTTATTTTGGTCTTGTTTCAGTTAGGGGGAATTGGATACCTTACTTTCACTACCTTTATGTTGTTGTCTACTACTAGAAAAATTACGCCTTGGCACAAAAGTATTTTAAGTTCTGAGTTTACCTTGCCGGTAACTATTCGAATAAGCGACTTCCTAAAATCTGTTATACGATATACGGTACTTATGGAAGTAATCGGTACGGTACTCTTTTTTATCGCCTTTAGAGCCAACGGAATGACGACTGCAGATGCACTTTGGAACAGTATATTTCACAGCATCAGTGCTTTTTGTACGGCAGGGTTCAGTTTGTTCAACAGCGGATTTACCGAATACGTAGATAATGGTCTAATAAATTTCACCATCTCCATGTTGGCAATCTGTGGATCTTTGGGTTTTATTGTCATTACAGATATCGGCCTCTGGATCAAGAAAAGAAAACACCAACTCAGTTTTACTACCAAGATCGTAACTGTCGGATCTGTGCTGCTATTATTATTTGGATATATTTTTTTTTACTTTTTAGAGCCCACCGTTTCCACTCTAAGCGGCAGTGCGCGAATTTCCGCTGCCTTTTTCCAATCAATGACCGCCATGACCACTGTTGGATTTAATACAGTTGATTTTGGAATGTTTATTTTGCCCATGTTATTAGTTACTACATTCTTGATGTACATTGGCGCCTCTCCTTCAGGTACTGCGGGGGGAATGAAAATTACTACACTTACCGCGGTTTTTGCTATTATGAAAAGTAGAATTCGCGGAGATAAGAACATTACTTTCCTCGGAAGAAGAATTCCTTATGAACGATTGTACATTGCTACTTCTTCTTTTATTTTTTATACATCAATTATTGCTTTTGGCAGTTTTATATTATCTTTTTCAGAATCATTCAATTTCGAAAACATCTTGTTTGAAGTAGCTTCCGCATTAGGTACCGTAGGACTCAGCACGGGCATTACAGCAGGTTTGTCTGTAATAGGAAAAATTACCATTATCGTATTGATGTTCATTGGTAGATTAGGAGTACTTACCTTCGGATTGGCCATCTGGTCTAAACATATTTCTGACAAAGAAAGACAGGTATTGAAAGAAGATTTAGCAGTTTAGTATGATTAAAAACGTATTCAGAGGAATAAGCGCATATGCTGGGAGTCTACAATTGATTCGCCAATTGGGGCTTTGGAAATACTTTGCTGTTCCAATATTGATCAGCGTATTCACCGCAGTAATTATCGGCCTATTGGCCTGGAGCCTAAATGATAATCTCGGCAATTTCATTTCTAAGATTTGGGCTTTTGAGTGGGGCGCAGAAACCTTTCGCACCGTGAGTAATTTTATGGGAGGAATCATAATCGTAGCCATCGGATTGGTACTGTACAAACACATCATTTTGGCACTGAGCGCACCTTTTATGAGTCCTGTTTCAGAAAAAATTGAAAAACATCTTTTGGGAGCGCACTACCTCCATCGCGATACATCGAACGCGGCGCAACTTTGGCGCGGTGTTCGAATAAATACTAGGAATCTGCTCATGGAATTTCTATTTACGATCCCCTTATTACTCTTGAGCCTTATTCCGGTACTGAATATTGTTACTTCGGTCATCATTTTTTTAATCCAATCATATTATGCGGGTTTCGGAAACATGGATTATACCTTAGAACGCCATTATTCGTACAAGGAAAGTACGAAGTTTGTGCGGAACCATAGTGGAATAGCCATTGGGAACGGTCTTATATTTATGACGATGCTCTTTATACCCGTCATCGGATTTATCTTGGTACTTCCCCTTTCCGTTACAGCCTCAACCACTGAAACGGTACGTATTCTAAAAGCAACCAACACCTTGAAAATCAACACCCCATGAAAGATGCATTTGTATCCTATATACGAACCTTACAAGACACCATCACCTCTAAACTTGAAGACATTGACGGCAGTGCAAAATTTCAGGAAGATCTGTGGAAGCGCCCGGAAGGCGGCGGGGGTCGTACGCGCGTGATTGAAAACGGGGCTGTCTTTGAAAAAGGCGGTGTGAACATTTCTGAAGTACACGGAAAACTTCCCGAAAGCATGCAACAATATTTTGGGGTGCAAGACGCCGATTTTTTTGCCTGCGGACTCAGCCTAGTGCTACATCCCGTGAATCCGATGGTGCCCACGGTACATGCCAATTGGCGTTATTTTGAAATGTACGATGCCAATGGTGACATTGTAGATCAGTGGTTTGGTGGCGGACAAGATCTGACTCCCTACTATCTGTTCGAAGAAGATGCCCAGCATTTTCATACCGTTTGTAAGAGCGCTTGCGACAAACATGATCCGACATTTTACCCCATATACAAAGAAAAATGTGACGCCTACTTCTACAATGCGCACAGAAATGAAGGACGCGGTATCGGCGGACTCTTTTTCGATTATCTCAAGGCTACAACAGCGCAATCGATGCAAGATTGGTATAACTTTGTGACCGAAGTTGGTGATAGCTTTCTATCGGCTTACAT
>JAWWCH010000026.1:0-11597 GCA_033720575.1 Marinirhabdus sp. | reverse complement strand
TATGCTAAGGGAGTTCAAGTCTATGTTAAATAGCTTGTAAACCGCGCGTTTTACAACATTTTTAAATCCCTTTTCATAGGGCTTATTGAACTTGATATCGACCTTTCGATCCTTGAACCCGTCACCAGAACCCACCACCGTCACATCATGTCCTAATTGCACCAACCCTTCTTTTAAAGTATAGTGAGAAGCATTATATTCGCCTACCAACAATATTTTCATGTAACTTGGGTACTTGTTTTTAAAACAGATTTACGTTTGCAAAATACGCATAAAAAAATTTGTATTGTGAGTATCTGTCTCGCTAATGGCGGGGCAGAACGTTCTGCCGCCATGCTCTCTGAGATGTTGCACAGCAAGGGTCATGAGGTACATATTGCTATCTTGACCAACCAAATTAATTTCGATTATAAAGGAAAACTATTCAATCTAGGTTTAGAAAAACGAAAAGACGAAACGCTTAGAGGTCGCTTAAAACGTTTGATGAAGTTACGGGTGTATTTAAAAAAGGAGGAATTCGACCTCATCATAGACCATCGCACCAAAACCGATTACTACCGAGAACGATTCTATCAGAACGTAATTTACCGTGGCTTCAAAAAAATATATGTAGTGCATAGTTCCAATCAGGCGCTCTACCTTACCAAGCAACCGCATAAGGCTGCGAAAATCTATAATAAAAACCTTGCCACGGTTGGAGTTTCACATTATATCACCCAAAAGGCACTTCCTGAGGTTGGCATCAAAAATACCCATACTATTGCCAATGCATTTGATCAAAATTGGGCCGGAGTGGAAAGCCCCGTTCCAGAGGCACTTCATGACCAAAAGTACATCTTGTCGTATGGTAGAATTGACGATACGGTAAAAGACCTTACTTTTCTAATAAATTCCTTTACGGCTTCTAATCTATGGCAATCAGACGTGAAACTTGTGGTTTTGGGCGATGGGCCCGATAAAGAAGCGCTGCAGCATTTCAGTAAAGGGCTGGCATCTTCGGAGTTCATCATGTTTTTGCCCAATCAGTCGCCATTTAGCATTGTAAAGAAGGCTACTTGCGTCACCTTGACCAGCAGGTTTGAAGGGTTTCCCATGGTTTTAGTGGAAGCGCTCTCACTAAGCGTTCCGGTGGTTTCTTTGGATATCGTCTCGGGTCCGTCTGAAATTATAGAACACGGAGAAAACGGCTTGTTGGTTGAAAAAAGAGAAGTATCTTTATTTGCTGAAGCCTTGCAGGCCATGGTTCAGAACCAATCATTGCACAACCATTGTGCCTCGAACGCCAAAGCCTCAGTTGCGAAATTTTCGATGGCCGAAATTTCAGAAAAGTGGAACCAATTAATTCAAGATGAAGTACGTTGATTTAGATGCGATTAGCCTTACCGAAATACCAAAAATCATCGCAGATGATGGTAGGGGAAATTTATCGGTTGTTGAGAAAGATTTACTTCCTTACGAAATCAAGCGGGTCTATTATTTGTATGATGTGCCTAGTGATTCTATACGTGGCGGACACGCACACAAAGAGCTGCAACAGTTTTTAATCGCCGTAAGCGGAAGCTTTTCCGTGGTATTGGATAATGGTCAAGAACGAAGAACATTTTTACTGAATCGACCGAACAAGGGATTACTTATTCCCAGTGGGGTTTGGAGAGAGTTGGAGAACTTTTCTGCCGGTGCGGTTTGTCTCTCGTTGGTGAGCGCCGTGTATGACGAAGACGACTATATTAGAGACTACGACGAATTCAAATCAATTGAACGACGTTAGTCGAAGTCCCAGTTTTTCGGCCAATGCTTTTCCTTTTAACAAGAGACGCAATACTTGCTTTGGCTGTTTCAGCATATAACGTTGCTTGGCGGTTAAATTGCTCGGATCAATGGCATCTGAAAACAACCGATAGGTGTTGTCATCACCAGCCAATTTGTGCTGCATGGCAAATGAGAAGCGGTTGAGATCCAAATACGTTTTTAGCCCTGGATGGTCTTTTGTGTAGGCTTCATATTTGTCAACATCCATAAACTTCCGAATTAGTGTAGGGGTATGGGAAATACGATTGCTACCGTCCAAATTGTGTCTGGCCGTAATTTTAGTTGAAAACACCAATCGCGATTCTAGGGCCGCCCTTAGCCAAAGGTCGGTGTCTTCGCCAGCGCCATGTGTTATTTTGGTGTCAAAACCGTTCAAGGCTTCAAAAAAAGATTTTTTAAAGCAGACGGCCGAGGTCCAAGCCAATGGGTCTACCAAACTATTTTCGAAATAACGATCAATTTCACCTTTCCAACCAATTGGTTTCTTCATGATGGGAGAGATCATCGGACTAACAAACTTGCCGTGGTGCCTTTTTTCGTAGGCGGTTGCATACCACTTTGCATTAGGAAATTGTAGGATGAGTTCCTTAAGGTTTTCCAAGTGGTCTGGATGCCAATAGTCGTCTGCATCCAAAAATACGATGTGATCGCTGGAAGCTTTGGTGACCGCAAGGTTTCTAGTTTTTGACACGCCTTCATTCGCCTTGTTGAAGTATTTGATTCTCGAATCGTCAAACTCCTTGACAATGGCTTCACTCTGGTCTGTAGACCCATCATTCATGAGAATGATTTCATAATCGGTTTCCGTTTGCAAGAAAAGACTGTTCAACGTCTGTGCAATGTCTTTTTCCTTATTATATAACGGAATGATGATTGAAAAAATGGGCATGTTAGTTTCGTTTAAGGGAAATGTAATGATTTAAGCGGTAGAGGTCAAACCAAAAAAGATTGGGGTCTTTAGATAATAAATTACGCTCAATTCGTTTTTGAAGTGGTTTGAAAAATGAGCTGAAAAGCGACAAGGCTTTATATTTCTTTAATTTCAAATAGTGCTTTTGCAATGCTCTAGAATTGTCAGGTAACCAGCCTTTTTCTTCCAACAGTACAGTGGTTTCAACCGCCTCTAACGCTTTTTTTAGAAATGCTTCATTAGATTCCAAACCGTTGTGATATACAGGATTATCGATGTGGCGAACCGGCACATCTTGTTCTTCAAATTTTTGTTTTAAAACCAAATCCATTCCATAGGCTTTAAATTGAATGGTGTCACTTATATCCAAGAACAATGATTTTTCAATTAAAAAACAACCTGTCGTCAAAGAGGCATATGGTGTTTGTTTACGTTGGGCAACCGACTGCTTTTCTCGGGCGTGGCCATACTTCCAACGCAATACCTCATTATCATTAGGAGGCTCTTCATGGTAGGTGATTCCGCCAAAAACCACCCCGTTCGATACATGTGCTGCTATATATCTTTCAATAAAATCTGGATACACCGGAAATACATCTGCATCCATAAACAGTATGTTGTTAAATGAAGCATCCAGCGCCAATTGGTGTCTGGTAGCCGTTCTTCCCTTGTTCGATTCCAGTTTTTTATAAGTGACCTGTTGGTATGATGAAGTTGCTTCATTTTCAGGGATACTTTCAGGAGAGGCATCATCTAAAATCAAGATTTCAATCTGCGTAGAAATCCTGTCGGCCTCTGCTACAAGAGTGGCGACAAGAGGCGCGACGTTATAATTATATGTTGGAATGAGTATTGAAAGCATGGCTCGTGCGAAATTACGATTTTATGTCGTACGAAGACGGATGCTATTTGGGTATAAATGATTAATTTTAAAGTTGAATAGTATTTTGATATGAACAACGGTTTCTTTTGGTGTATTGTATTTTGCCTGATTAGTTGCACTGCCTTTTCCCAAGATTCATGGTTTTATCTTCGTGCAACAGACACGGTGATTAACCCCAAATTTGTGGAGGACGGTGGCTTTTTGAAATATGATGGAGATGACCCATCCTTAAAGTCTGTTCTCGATAGATATCAGATTAGAACGTTCAAAAAAACCTTTAAAAAAGCAAAGCTCAAGAACCTTAAAAAAACGTTTTTTGTCATCGCCGATCGCGATGCGTTGTTAGATGATGTACTTACCAACGCCAGTCACCTGTTTGAATTTGGGGAGATCATTGCTGAAGAAGACAAGAAGATTTTTGAGCCAAATGATTACGGTCTAACCAGTACTATTGGCGCTAATATCGGTATGCAGGCGAACCTAGACTATTTAGACTTTTTGGAAGCACCTAAAGCATGGTATTATACCACGGGTTCGCCAGATGTTTTTATTGGTATTTCTGATGGAATGGTAGACACAACGAACATCGATTTTAAATTTAAAGCTACGCAGGTACGTAGATCGACAATTTCGAAAGGTCATGGTTATAGTATTGCTGCTAACGCAGCGGCGCAAGGAGATAATGGTTATGGAATTCCTGGGATTTGCTACGACTGTAGCATTTATGGCACAGATTACGGTGATTTTAGAAATATGAGTTCGTTACGCTCTGTGAGTGATCTAGGTGCGAAAGTGATCAATTGTAGTTGGATTGGAACGACCTATTATCAAACTGCCCAAGATGTGATCAACGAGCTCTTTGAGCAGAACATCATTGTAGTGGCAGCGGCAGGAAATAAAGGATGGGATGAAGAAGCCGGTCGGATTTATTATTACCCCGCCTCATACGACCATGTGATTTCGGTTTCGTCGGTTATGCATAAATACGAATCGGTGTACGAAAATATTCAGTATAACAAAAAGGGGAATCCGTATGCCTTGAATGTGAGAAACTACGTAGGTAGATCTGTGGGCTTTGATAATAACGATATTAATGATGACCATTTTATTTACCATGAATCAACCGCCGTGCTCAACGACCAGGTAGATATTTTGGCGCCAACAACAGATATCATTCGTTTTGCCGATTTTATCTTTACGAATGAAGTGTTGTACAACGAATATGAGACTACTTCTGGTGCCACTCCATTTGTGTCAGGCACGGTAGGTCTTATGTTTTCATTGGTTCCTTGTCTTCCCGCGCCCGAAGTGGAGTCTATCTTGAAATGTGCTTCCAACAATATTGATTACATTCCTGCCAATAAAATTTTTGCTGGGAATTATGGCGCCGGATCTCTCAATACAGGAGAAACCATAGAACTCTTGTATCAATTATATTCGCCTTCAGAAACCGCGGTGATCAGCGGACAAAAATTTACACGGTGGAATTTCACCTTACGTGGGTTTTCTAAAGAAGTAGTGCTGAAAGACCAAGAATTTTCGGATGCTTCAACCTTAAAGTTAACTGCGAAAAACAGAGTGGTTCTCTCTCAGAATACCGTTTTGCGTCCCAATGCAAATGGCAGCATCCGTATCGCTATAGATAATGAGATGGAAGTGCCTTGCGAGTTACGAACCCGTGAAGGATTAGAAGAGGACAGATAATTTATTTTGATTGGTATACGTTGAAGTGGGTTCCCTTTTGTACCAATTTCCATTGTGATTCAATCAAACGCTTTATAGTATAGCTGTCTAATTGGTACTCAGAATATTCTTTTTCTTCTAAAAATACGGTCACATCTTTTCTGGCCAAGGTATCGGTCAGTGCTTCGGCTTGGTAGTTTATTTCAACGTCTATAGGCCAATCTGTGCCAATGGGATTTACGGTTTTCGTAATAAAATGGGCCAAGGTTGCAGACGGCAAGACCGTAAAATTCGGATAATTTTCAGACAGCTGTCGTAGTTCTTGATACTTGTCAAAAGTAGCTTTATCACTCTTGATGCCCGTCAATTCAGGGTAAATATCACCCATAGCATACGTAAGTTCATTTCGGTTCGAATCGCGATAGGTGGTTTGATAACCCAAATAAAAAGTTCCGAAGCAAAGCACAATCAAGGTCAAGGGTATCCATGGTTTGAAACGAGCTGCGTTCGGTCCGATAAAGAATAGGTAACTTCCAAAAATAAGAGGCAAAGAAAAGTGAATTGGCGTTCTGTATCCATTGCTTATAGAAGCACTCCAACTTAGTGTTAGCAGTAATACCACGAGATAATAGCGAGCATCTGTAATAGACCGTACAACCGCGAATGCGCTACACGCAAGAAAAAGAACTTGGAATATATATGGAATCGCTGTCCAACTGCCATACGATTGAATAAAAAATAAGGCGATCAGACCCAGCACGCCAGCAGTGAACAGTGCGTAGGCCAATTGATTTTTCAAATAACGTTTCGCCGCCCAGATAAGGCCTATGGAGAGAATCACGTACAGCACTACGATGCGCAGTGAGTCATAATAATGCTTGAAGCCTGCCTCATAAAGAGCGGAAGTAGGCGTGCGCTGGAAGGTTTGTTCCCAAAATGGTTGTAGTGAGCCTGTGCTGTATTTGAACAGGAAATAGCCCATTACCGCGACCAAGCCAAATAATACATAAGTGCGTAGTTTTTTGTAATCTTTCAGCAAAAGTAGATACACAAAAATAAAAATGGGCATGAAATAAAACGATTGCTTTGAAAATACACCAAGAACCAATACTAAAGACCCCAAGGCAACTTTATAGGTTTTATAGGACTCCTGTAGAATCAAATAGAGGCCGAGCATACAGAAAAACACTCCGTCTATGGTGTTCCACCCCATGGGCGGATAATTATGAATGGAAACTAGGGCAGCCAAAGCAGCCAAGGTATATTTTATTTGAGGGTCACGAATTGAAAATTTATGACAGAGCAGGGAAGCCCCCAAGTAGCTATACACAAAAATCTGGACGTAAAAAAAGCAACGATCAATGATAAATGCGTAAGTTTCGGAAATCCAAATAAAAATCGTGTGAAAATAAGCCGGTATTGCCGGCCGTGTGTAAATAAAGTCACGATGGGGGAGTTGTCCGTTATAAATGTTCCATGACGATCCCAAAATATAACCCGTGTCGGTATCTTCAAAACCGTACGGCATATAGAGCAATATATACAGCAAGCACAATGCACTATACAATAGGGTGTACGTAATCGATCGCGTATTAATCGTGTTCATTTTTAGAAGTTGCTGAAGCTGCCATATTCGAACTCTCAACAATATAAAGTGGTCGCTTCAGAATATTTCGGTTCATTCTGCTAATGTATTCTCCAATAACCCCAATGGAGATAAGTTGAATGCCACCAATGAACATAAAACTCACAATCAAGGAGGTCCATCCTGTGATGGTTCGATCTAAGACGTAATGTGAATAAATCGCATAAATGATAATTAGAAAGGCGACAAACGAGATGATAAATCCTAATCGACTCACATACAGTAAAGGTTTATCGGAAAACCCGGTGATTCCGTCCATCGCAAAGCGCAGCATTTTACCTAAGGTGTAGCCCGTTTTGCCTTCCTGTCTGCTGTCACGGTTGTACAATACTTCGGTTTGCTTAAATCCGAGCCAAGCAATTTGCCCTCGAATAAATTTATTTTGTTCCGGCATTTGATTTAAACAAGCCACCACTTTTTTATCGATAAGTCTAAAGTCGCCTGTATCTAAGGGTATCTCTACGGAAGTACTGTATTTTAATACACGATAGAACACCTTCGCTGTAAATTTCTTGAAAAAGTTTTCGCCTTTTCTTTTAAGGCGCTTGGCGTACACCACATCGTAACCTTCTTTATACTTGGCATATAATTCGGGAATAAGTTCTGGAGGGTCTTGTAAATCGCCGTCGATGATTACCACTGCCTCGCCATTGGCATGGTTCAAACCAGCGGTAACCGCAATTTGATGCCCAAAATTACGACTGAAGTTGAGGTAGAACACCCGATTGTCTTTGGCCGTGAGTTTTACAAGTTCATCAAGCGAGTGGTCGCTACTGCCATCGTTTACGAAGATAAACTCGTACGATTCCGTGATTTCCACAGCAGCCGCTTGCAATCGTTGGTACAAGGTGGCGATATTTCCTTCCTCATTAAAAATGGGAACAACAATCGTAAGTGCGATATGCCTACTAGTATTTTTCATGGATGGGTAGCACCAAAGCTACACAGTTTTTTGCACGACTTCAAATATTTGGTTTTCGTCGCATTTTAGTGTCTTTGATGGGTATTTTAATAAAAGGGCGTAATCGTGTGTTGCCATTAATATGGTATTCCCGTTTTTGTTGATTTCCTGTAATACCTGCATGACTTCCACACTAGTCTGTGGATCAAGGTTTCCTGTGGGCTCATCAGCTAAAATAAGTTCAGGGTCGTTCAGCAACGCTCTTGCAATGGCTACACGCTGTTGCTCACCTCCAGAGAGTTGATACGGATATTTGAACGCTTTGGTTTTCATGCCTACTTTGTCTAGAACCTGCTCAATTTTGCTCTTCATTTCAGCCTTGTCTTTCCAGCCTGTGGCCGTTAACACAAAGTAGAGGTTGTCGTGAACCGTTCTGTCATTCAACAATTTAAAATCTTGGAACACCACACCTAGCTTGCGCCGTAAAAAAGGAATGTCTTTTTCCTTTAGTGTCGGAAGGTCATACCCCACAATATGGCCTTCTCCTTTTTGTAAGGGCAAGTCACCATAAAGCGTTTTCATAAAACTACTTTTTCCGGTTCCCGTCTTACCGATGAGGTATACAAATTCACCTTTTTCAATAGAAACAGAGACATCTGATAACACAAGATTCTCTCGTTGGAATATGGATGCGTTTTTTAATTCTAATACGGTCTCAGGCATATAGTGCGGTTTGTGTGGATAGCAAAAATAAAGAATCGTTCCTTAGCGATACGATGGTGAACCCAAAAAGTTATGCTCTATTTTTAAGATGGATTGTTGGATTCGCATATAGTCGATCTGAACCATTCAAAAGATTAGTTGTCTTGGTTCGAGCTTAATGCTTCCACTTTCAACTTTAAGGCTTCCAACTCCTTTTGTTGTTGAAGTGCATAAAGGGTGAGTTCTTCCACTTTCTCCAATAACACTAAATTCATTTCCTTTAAGGCTAGACCTTCTTCTTCTAAATTTGCTGCTGAAGGTACCCCAGGTAAATGTTTGTGCTTTTGAATAAATGCTTCCACTTCAGCTAATGTGCGAAGCGCGTATTCTGGTTTTAAAGCTGAAGTACCATCCACGTAGGCTTCCAACACATAATCTGGAGCTACGGCTCCTTCTAAATCAACCATAACTTCTTGGGTATGGATCTTTCCTTTTACCGTGAGCATCTCGTCAGGAGCCTTCGTGCCAATACCAATTTTACCATTTTTTTCGGTCAAGACCGAGAATTTTGACGGTTGCGCAGCACATTGTATTGAGATTGCGGCAATTACTATCAACAGTAAGTTTTTCATAAGAAATTACATGTTTTAAATTTGTGTGCTTTAAAAATAATTAATTTTAGATTGGTATTCTTTTAGGTACCTATAAATATAATTATCCACACTTTACATCGTTACTAAGATAGGACGAACACTACTTTTAAAACTGAAACCTGACAATTATGCCCAAAAGCCTCGCTCTTTTAGTGGTCGTGCTTTGCTGTAGCGTAGCTACATTAGCCCAACGTACCGCCACACACACTAACGATCTTGTTGACTACAACAAAGCGTTGGAACTCTACAATAACAATCAATTTTTAGCGGCACAGTCTCTTTTTACGAAAGTGAAAGAAGAAACCAATGAAACCAGGGTGCAAGGTGATTGTGCCTACTACATCGCCAACTGTGCAGTACGGCTCAATCAGCAGGATGCCGATCAGCTCATGGAAGATTTTGTGACTGAATATCCCACCAGCATCAAACGGAATGACGCTTACATCAATGTGGCTAATTATTATTTCGAAAACGGAAAGTACAGCTACGCCCGAAAATGGTACGACAAAGTGGATGAAAATAGCTTACCTCGAAGTGAACGGGAACGGTTTTATTTCAATAATGGCTATGCGTATTTTAAGAACAAGCGGTTTACCGAAGCAAAAAAATTCCTGAATCTAGTAGCGAATTCAGAAAAGTACGGTTCCCAAGCGAAGTATTATCTAGGATTTATCGCTTATGAAGGCGATGATTACGAAGAAGCAAACGATTTGTTTGAAGACGTAAAAGGCGATGAACGGTATGACAAGGGGTTAAGTTATTACCAAGCCGATATGAACTTCAAATTAGGGAAATTTGAAGAGGCCATTGCCATGGGAAAAGAACAGTATGACGCTTCCAATCCACAGGAAAAAAGTGAGCTTTCAAAAATTATCGGTGAAAGCTATTTTAATTTAGAACAATATGCCGAAGCCATTCCTTATCTAAAGGAATTCAAGGGAAGAAAAGGCAAGTGGAACAATACCGATTACTACCAATTGGGATATGCCTATTTTAAACAAGGCGCCTACGAAGACGCCATTGGCGAATTCAATAAAATCATCGATGGTAATGATGCGGTTGCACAGAATGCTTACTATCACTTGGCAGAAAGTTACTTGAAACTGGGTCAAAAACAACAGGCGTTGAACGCGTTTAAGAATGCTTCAGAAATGGCTTTTTCACAAGAAATAAAGGAAGATGCATATCTCAACTACGCCAAATTAAGCTATGAAATAGGGAATAGTTATCAGAGTGTCCCAAGCGTGCTGCTTGGATTTATGGAAACCTACCCGAAAAATCCAAACAATGATGCGTTGAAAGATTTGCTCATAGACAGTTACATCACTTCTAAAAATTACAAAGAGGCGATGGACTTATTGGAAAACAATAAAAATTTCGAGAATAAACTTGCCTACCAGAAGGTGGCCTTTTTCAGGGGTATCGAGGTGTATAATGAAGGAAACTACGGCGAAGCCATCGAAATGTTCAACAAATCGCTCAAAGAACCTCGAGATCCAGTATTTACCGCAAGAGCAACCTACTGGAAGGCAGAAAGCGATTACCAACTGTCTAATTTCGACGAAGCTTTGATCGGGTACAAGCAATTCCGGCAACTTCCTGCAGCATCGCAGACGCCTGAATGGGAAAATAGTACCTACAATTTGGCGTACAACCAGTTTAAATTGAAAAATTACGATCAGGCGATACCGTTGTTCAAAGGGTATATTGAATCATCTTCGGCTAACGGTGCCCGAAAAAAGGATGCTTATGTGCGATTGGGTGATAGTTATTTCGTGACCAGTCAATATTGGCCAGCAATGGAGAATTACAACAGTGCCATTGAAGCCGGATCGCCAGACAAAGACTATGCGACTTTCCAAAAGGCGATCAGCTACGGATTTGTTGATAGAACTGACCAAAAAATAGCGGCACTTCAAGATTTTGCCCGTGCCTTTCCAAAGTCGATTTACAACGATGATGCACTCTATGAGTTGGGAAATACCTATATCGCCCAGAACAAGTCGGCCGATGCCCTTCGCACCTACGAGCAACTGCTTCAACAACAACCTAAAAGTAGTTATGTTTCAAAAACCTTGATGAAGAAAGCACTTCTCCTAGACAATGCAGGGAAGAGCAATGAAGCTTTGGCCATCTTCAAGCGTGTTGCAGCAGACTTCCCCGGTACTGCGGAAGCACTTCAAGCGGTGACCTCGGCCAAGCTGATTTACATAGACCAAGGGCGTGTGAACGAATATGCCAATTGGGTGGCGACCCTAGATTTTGTGGATGTTGAAGATGCTGAATTGGATGATGCGGCCTATCAAGCGGCCGAACAGCCCTATTTAGAGAATAACAGCAAACAGGCCCTTACACGTTTTGAAGCCTATTTATCACAGTTTCCCAGCGGGCAACATGCCTTGAAGGCACAC
>JAWWCH010000025.1:0-11681 GCA_033720575.1 Marinirhabdus sp. | reverse complement strand
GAAAAACCGGTAGACCACCTATTTGCCTCTACCATATTCTTGCCATATTTAAAGAGCCTGAACTTAGACAACCTTACCATAGCTTCCCCTGATATGGGCGGCTCAAAAAGAGCCTATGCCTACTCGAAAGCCTTGGAAAGCGATGTCGTAATTTGTTACAAACAACGTGAAAAGGCGAATGTGATTTCACATATGGAACTTATCGGTAATGTGGAAGGTAAGAATGTGGTGCTTGTAGACGATATGGTAGACACCGCTGGCACCTTGACCAAAGCGGCCGACCTTATGATTGAACGTGGCGCATTGAGTGTTCGGGCCATCTGTACCCATCCCATCCTTTCCGGAAATGCCTTTGAGAAACTGGAAAATTCTAAATTGGAAGAATTAATCGTTACCGACTCGATTCCACAGCCCACAGACCACCCAAAACTACGCGTGCTAAGTTGCGCTGAACTCTTTGCGGATGTGATGCTTCGCGTAAATGAAAACAAAAGCATCAGCTCTAAGTTCTTGATGTAAATTTTACCAATTTAATTTGCATTCTATCCCGTTTATACAGAATAATAGCTGAAAACAACGAAATTCAGTTGCATAGCAACGCGTTGTTTTAGCTATGGTTTTCAGCAAGGCTGAAAAATTCCTTATAAACGGCGTCTTTTCTTTTGGTTCGTTTTCTTTGGACGAGCAAAGAAAATGAACAAGCGTAAGGGATTGAGCGGCATGCTTGAGCTCTCCCGATTCCCGATAGCTTTCGGGACGGGAAGCGAGTAGCGAAAGCCTGTCTGCCGTCAGGCAGGTCCGGCCTCCGATGGCTATCGGGGGAAACGCCCAAAGAGAGGTTAGATGTCAGATATGAGAGCTTAGGCATAAACGGAAAGACAAATCTATTTCTAACACACGACTCACCGTTCACACAACCCCAAACTCCGAACTTCCAACTTCCAACTTCCAACTTCCAACTTCCATCCTCGAACGTCTATCGTCTAATGACAAACGACTTATGACTTATGACGAACACAAGATCCAATCTTCACCGCTCACGCTTCACGACAATTTTCTTTTCCCTTTTTCTTTGTTCTATGTGCTGAAAGCGTTACATTTGCACCCCTCAAAACGAGGAAATCAAATTCATTCTAAAAAACACAAATGAAATCAATTACAATTAACGGATCTAAAAGAGAAAGCGTGGGTAAGGTTGCGACCAGAACTCTACGTAATGCTGGAAAGGTTCCTTGCGTAGTATACGGAGGGGATGAGCCTATTCACTTTTCAGCAGATGAACTGGCCTTCAACAAACTCGTATACACACCAGACGTGCATACAGTTGTAGTTGAATTGGGCGATGGGAAGAAGGTACAGTGTATCTTACAAGACATTCAGTTTCACCCAGTAACCGACAGAATTCTTCATATCGATTTCTTCCAAATCTTCGACGATAAGGAAGTGATGATGGAAATTCCAGTACGTATCACGGGGAACTCTCGTGGGGTACGTAACGGTGGGGTACTACGTGTGGTAAACCGTAGACTACGTGTGAAAGCAATTCCTGAGAATCTTCCTGATTTTATCGAAGTAGATATTACTGAAATGAAAATTGGAGACATCAGAACGGTTGCTTCAGTACTGAATGATGATTACAAGATCATGCACGAAGAAAACAGAACCATCTGTCAAGTTAGAACTTCTCGTACTGCCATCGCAGATATCGAAGATGAAGACGAAGATGAAGAAGGTGTTGAAGGCGAAGAAGGTGAAGTTTCTGAAGGTGCTGAAGGAGCAACAGAAGAAACTGCAGCAGCAGAAGAATAGACTTCAAAACATAAAGTTTCATAAAAGCATCCTGTACTTCGGGATGCTTTTTTTATTTTTACTGAAGTTTATACCGAACCATGTTTGCATTTCTTCGGAAGTTATTCAACCCCACAAAAAGTGATGCTCCGCTGCTCGATGCGGAAGAGCCTATGAAAAAATTCTTGATTGCCGGTCTCGGAAATATCGGCCCGAAATACCACAATACCAGACACAATATTGGTTTTAAGATGCTAGACCATTTGGCGGCTGAAAACGACCTTACCTGGGAGACGGCAAAACTGGGAGACATCACGGTGCACAAGAAGAAAGGACGCAGTTTTTTGCTGTTAAAGCCGAGCACGTTTATGAATCTTTCGGGCAAAGCGGTGCAGTATTGGCTGGATAAGGAAAAAATTCCATTAGAAAATCTGTTGGTTGTGACAGACGACCTCAACTTGCCTTTCGGAAGTATTCGTTTGAAAACCAAAGGGAGTGATGGTGGCCACAACGGACTAAAAGACATTCAGCACACGCTACAAACCACTACATATTCACGTTTTCGTTTTGGAATTAGTGACGAATTCACCAAAGGAAGACAAGTAGATTATGTCTTAGGTGAATGGACACCAGAGGAAGAGGCAAAACTACCCGAGCGACTTGAAAAAGGGGCAAAACTGATTGAATCTTTCGGTTTGGCAGGCGTCAACATTACCATGAACACCTTTAACGGAACCTAAGATGCAAGAACACCGCCCAGCTTCAGCATATCAAAACGACATCGGATCGGTGATCACTATTGGCACCTTTGACGGAGTACATATTGGGCATACTACCATTTTGAATCGGGTGGTCGCCACTGCAGCAAAGGAAGGGCTGGATTCGGTGTTGCTTACCTTTTTTCCGCACCCTAGAATGGTGCTTCAAAAAGATTCGAATATCAAACTGTTGAATACTCTGGCTGAAAAAAGAGACCTGGTAGCGGCTACGGGAATAGATCATTTGGTCATCCATCCGTTTACCCATCAGTTTTCACGCATGACCGCAGTGGAGTACGTTCGTGACCTTTTAGTGAATCGCCTGCACGCCAAAAAAATCATCATTGGATATGATCATAGATTTGGGCGAAACAGAACCGCCAATATTACCGACCTAAAGGAGATGGGAGAAACTTATGGTTTTGAAGTGGAAGAAATAAGTGTTCAGGAGCTTGATGACGTTGCTGTGAGCTCCACTAAAATCAGGACCGCATTAAAAGAAGGCGATGTGGCCACGGCAAATAGCTACTTGGGGTATTCTTATATGATTTCTGGAACCATAGTGAAGGGCAAGGGGATCGGGAAAACCTGGAATTACCCCACCGCGAACCTGCAACCCTCAGAACCTTATAAACTCATTCCTATGAATGGGGTCTACATCACACATGCCCAAATTGACGACAAAACGGCCTTTGGAATAACGAGTATTGGCACCAATCCTACCGTGGGCGGAAAATCACGCACCATAGAAACCTATTTTTTAGATCTCGATATCGATTTGTACGATCAAGAACTACAGCTTGAATTCTTGGAATTCATACGCCCCGAAGCTACTTTCGAGTCGGTTGACGCATTAAAAGAAGCCATTCGTGAGGACGAAGCCATAGCCAGAAAACACATTGCCGAACATGGATAAGTTTCTATTCAAACATATCGATAACACCGGATTGGTTTTATGGCGTGTGGTTTTTGGGGCCCTAATTGCCATAGAAGGGTTTGGCGCCGTAGCCACCGGTTGGGTACGCCGTACCTTAGTGGAACCTGATTTTACCTTCAATTTTATAGGTTTCGATTTTTTACAACCGCTCCCTGGAGACGGTATGTATTACTATTTCATCCTCATGGGCATTTTTGGTTTACTCGTGATGGTGGGGTACAAATACCGATTCAGTATGGCGTGTTATGCGCTGATGTGGACCTGTGTCTACCTCATGCAGAAATCGTCGTACAACAATCATTATTATCTGATGATGTTGCTCTGCTGGATGATGGTCTTTTTGCCGGCCCACCGATGGCTTTCGGTGGACGCCTGGCGGAATCCGTCAATCAAATCGCCCTCAACGCCCCGTTGGGTATATCTCGTCGTGATTTTACAGGTTTGGATTGTATATACCTATGCATCGGTTGCCAAATGGTATCCAGATTGGTTGGATGCCACCGTTACGGCCTATTTGATGCGCGGCAAAAGCGATTATGCGCTCATAGGCGGTTTTCTTCAACTGGAATGGGTCCATTGGTGCATTGCCTACGTCGGAATTCTTTTCGATTTATTGATCGTGCCTCTTTTGCTCTACAAACGAACGCGGTTTTTGGGGTTTGCCATTTCCATTTTTTTCCACCTCTTTAATTCGATTGTATTCCAAATCGGGATTTTCCCGTACATGAGCATGGCCTTCGCTCTGTTCTTTTTTACTCCTGAAAGTTTAAAGCGTTGGTTCCTTCCGAAGAAGAAAATATACCGCCTGGGCGAAATAAAAGTGCCAAACTACAAACCGCTTCTCATCACGGTGTTTTCAATTTATTTTATCGTGCAAATTGTATTACCCCTACGGCATTGGGCGTTTCAAGACGACGTGTTGTGGACTGAAGAAGGACACAGACTGAGCTGGCGCATGATGTTGCGAAGTAAAGGCTCGCGACTCGTGGTGTACACCCAAGAGAAGGGCAGCGTAGAGAAAAAGCCCTATAATTGGCGAAAAATGTTGAGCGCGAAACAGCAACGAGCTGCCAAAAGTAAACCCGATATGTTATGGCGCTTGGCCAAAGAAATCAAAAAAGCGGAGGACAAGGAAGGACGCGATGTTTTGGTATACATGGATGTAAAGCTGAAAATCAACGGAGGCGAATACCACCAATTTATAAAGCCCGATTTTGCCATTTCGGAAGTTGAATGGCATCCGTTGAAACACCACGAATGGCTAGAACCTAGTCCGCCGGATTACCACGAAGAACCGTCTAAAAAAGAAGAAAAGTAAAGGTCTTATAAAACCGACATTTTCGCTAACTTTGCGCCCTTAAAACGCTTCGAAAATGCTACAAGTACACGACATTCGCAATCATAAAGACGCCTATATCAACGCGCTTAAAAAACGAGGATTGGACGCCACCTCCGATATCGAGGCCATCTTAGCTGCAGATGAAGCGCGTCGTGCCACGCAAACTAAATTGGACGATACTTTGGCACAAAGCAATACCTTCTCCAAGGAAATCGGAAAGTTGTTCCAAAACGGCGAGGTGAAAAAGGCCAATGTACTAAAGGAAAAAACCACCCAACTCAAAGAACGGTCTAAACAACTGCAAGACGAATTAAATGCGGCCGTTGAGTCGCTGGACAACTTGTTGTATACCCTTCCCAATATCCCCAACGAGCTCGTTCCCTCTGGAACCGATGAAAACGATAATGAAGTGGTATTCACCGAAGGGGAAATCCCAAAATTAAATACCGAAGCTTTACCCCATTGGGAACTGGCCAAAAAATATGATCTCATCGATTTTGAACTCGGTGTAAAAGTAACTGGCGCTGGCTTTCCTGTGTATAAAGGGAAAGGTGCGCGACTTCAGCGTGCCCTGATCAGTTATTTTCTAGATAAAAATACAGCAGCAGGCTATACAGAATACCAGGTACCTCACCTCGTAAATGCAGATTCTGCAAGAGGAACCGGACAATTACCAGACAAAGAAGGGCAAATGTATCATGTGACGGGAGACGATTTATATCTAATTCCTACTGCGGAAGTCCCTGTAACCAATTTATTTCGTGGCGATTTATTGAATCATTCCGATCTACCCATTAGCTGTACCGGCTACACGCCGTGCTTTAGAAGAGAAGCTGGAAGCTACGGTGCACATGTGCGCGGATTGAACCGACTGCACCAATTCGACAAGGTTGAAATTGTGCGTGTGGAGCATCCTGAAAACAGCTACGATGCTCTTGACGGAATGATTGATCATGTTAAAGAACTACTTCGAGAATTGAAGTTACCGTATCGCATCCTGCGATTGTGCGGTGGAGATTTAGGATTTACCGCAGCACTTACCTACGATTTTGAAGTCTTTAGCACCGCGCAAGATCGCTGGCTAGAGATTTCTTCGGTTTCCAATTTTGAAACGTTTCAAGCCAATAGATTGAAGTTGCGTTTTAAAGATGAAGATGGGAAAAACAAGTTGGCGCATACCTTGAACGGAAGCGCCCTAGCACTGCCTCGCGTCTTAGCGGGAATACTTGAAAACTACCAAACGTCAGAGGGAATCAAAATACCTGAGGTCTTAGTGCCCTATTGCGGTTTTGATATAATTTCTTAGGGTCGGGTTACCAAAAATAAAGGGGAAGCACCTGCTAAGATCTGAAACAGAACAAATTTAGGTACCTAAAGCCGTCTTCGGTCTGATATTTGAATACCTATTACGTATATTAATCGTTATCTTTACCTAATGCGGATCTACGTACTTCTAATAGCGGTATTTTTTGCCCTTTCAGGTCAAGCCCAAAGTGAGGCATTGGCCGATAATTACTTTGAACAAGGCGAATACGAAAAGGCACTTGCGATCTATAAGAAATTGGCCGATGAAAACCCTAATAAAATAAATTACACGCTCGCTTTGGTGAAAACCCATCAACAGCTGGAACAGTTTGAAGAAGCAGAGGCTTTGTTGATGGCAAACATTACCGGCAGAAGACAATTGTCTCAATTGTATGTGGAACTGGGGTACAATTATGCTTTGCAACAAAAAGATTCGTTAGCAACGATAGCCAATCAAAAGGCCCTAAAGGTCATTGATGAAAATCCGAATATGGCCTACCCCATTGGTCAGGCATTTGAAAGATACAGCTTATTGGATGAGGCCACTGTAGCTTACGAAACGGCGATGAGGCTCAACCCTGCCTTAAACTTCAACAATCAATTGGCACGAATTTATGGCGAACAAGGGCAATTGGAGAAAATGTTCAATACTTATCTCAACCTCATTCAGACTAATCCGTCGTATCGCGCTATTGCACAACGCAATTTCAGCCTCTTCGTAAATGAAGATCCAGCAAACGAAGCCAATTCTATCTTACGAAAAACACTTCTAAAGCGGCTTCAGGATGCTCCGGATCTACTCTACAATGAACTCCTAAGCTGGCTGTTCATTCAGCAAAAAGAATACAAGAAAGCGTTTATTCAAGAGAAAGCCATATTCAAAAGGAGCAATCAAGACCTTATCGGAATTGTAGATCTAGGGTTCATCGCAATGAATGACGATGCGTATGACATAGCCGAAGAAATCTTCAACTATGCCATAGAAAATTCTAGCACACCCGAAGAACGGCTCCGCAACCATCAATACGTCATGAAGATTCGATTGGAAAAGGCTTCCGAAGACGACTATGAGCAAATTGTAGGTGATTTCCAAACTTTGTTTGACACCTACGGAAGGGATGTGCAAACCTATATGTTGCAAATTGATTACAATCATTTCTTGGCTTTTACCCACGGCAAACAGGAGGAAGCCATTTCAAATCTGAAGGCATTGGCCAAAATGAACATGACCAGCTATCAAGAAGCCCGGGTAAAAATGGAATTGGCCGACATATTGGTGTATAGTGAACGTTTTAATGAAGCCTTGATCTACTATTCCCAGATCCAGAAAAAGGTAAAAAATGACGTGTTGGCTCAAGAAGCACGATTTAAAGTAGCCAAAACGAGCTATTATAAAGGCGATTTTGAGTGGGCGCAAGTACAATTAGATGTCTTAAAGCAGTCGGCCTCGCAACTTATTGCCAATGATGCCATGCAATTGAGCTTGATGATTCGAGATAATTCGCTAGAAGATTCCACCCAAGCTGCCCTTAAGAAATTTGCACGAGCCGATTTAATGGCGCTTCAGAATAAAAACACAGCTGCCGTTGCTGCATTAGATGATATTTTGCTGAATCATAAAGGAGAAAAAATTGAGGACGAAGCCTTGCTAAAACAAGCGAAAATTTATGAAGAATTATCACGTTTTGACCGAGCAGAAGCCAATTACCTCAAGCTCATCCAATTCTACAAAGAAGATATTTTAGCTGATGATGCCTATTTTCATCTGGCGCAATTGTATGAAAACCAGTTAGCCCAGCCCGAGAAGGCAAAGCAATATTACGAACAGATCATCTACGAATTTGCCGACAGCATTTATTTCATAGAAGCCCGGAAACGATTCAGAATGCTCAGGGGAGACGATATAGAGTAATACTTATCTCAATCTAAAAATTGCAACACGGATGCGAGGAACACGAAAAATAGACTGGTTAAACCACTTTTTAGAATTTATAGTAGTGGTGATTGGAATATTGCTCGCTTTCCAACTCAACACCTGCCGTGAAAGCAAAAAAGAAGCGCATTTAGTGGAACGTCACACCAGTAAAATATATGACGAAACTTTATTTAATAAAACGCAAATTGAGACGGGTATTTCAAATTCAGAGCGCCTCTTAGGCAAACTTGACACCCTAATAAAGACGATTGAAACAGCACCATTGGATGTAGCTAAAGCCCACAGGTTGTCTATGGAATTGATGGCGCTGGATTATCTCTATGTGAAACGAAACGCCTATAACTCACTGGTAGAAACAGGAGATATTCGTTTTATGGAAGACACCCAACTTCAATCCGATATCGTAAGCCTTTATGAATATTATCATTGGCTAGAAGGTTTAGACACATCTACCAGAACTTCCTACCTTGAAAACTACCTCCCCTATGCCACTGAAAATTTTGATTTGATCCATTATACGCCCCAAGAACCAGAAATTTACACGAATAAATTGTTCAAGAACTATTTAGCGATTTATCGTTATTCACTGCGGTATAGATTGCAAAAACAAAATGATCTATTGGAAAAAATCAACAGTTATTTAGATAAACATCCAGAACACTGATGCTATGATTATATATAATGTGACTGTAAATATTGATGCAAGCGTACATGACCAATGGTTGTCATGGATCAAAGCACACATCCCACAAGTCCTGGCCACCGGTCATTTCACAGATGCTAAACTTACCAAGGTTTTGGTAGAAGAAGAAATGGGCGGCACCACCTACTCCATACAATACCGCGCTACTTCAAGAGAAGCATTAGACACCTATTACGAAAAAGATTCTGAACGACTCAGAAAAGAAGGCATGGAGCTTTTTGCGGATAAAATGCTGGCCTTTCGAACCGAATTGGAAGTTATAGACGAATACGCCGTAAATTTTGATGCCTAATGTCTGTTCGAGCCAAAAAACATCTCGGGCAACATTTTCTAAAGGATGAAACCATTGCACAAAAAATAGCAGATACCCTAACGCTACGTGGGTATTCAAATGTGCTAGAAATTGGTCCGGGCATGGGTGTGCTCACTAAATATCTTATTGAAAAACCTTTGGACGTGGTTGCCATGGATGTGGATAGCGAATCGATTATCTATCTCATCGATAACTACCCCAACGAGAATCTCCAAATTTTAGAAGCCGATTTCTTGAAAATTGAATTATCAGATGTCTTCGGCGATGCAGCAGTAGCCATCACCGGGAATTTTCCTTACAACATTTCAACACAAATCGTCTTTAAAGCCATAGAGGCACGAGACCAAGTGCCCGAATTCACGGGCATGTTCCAAAAGGAAGTGGCCCAACGCATCTGCGCCAAGGAAGGGAACAAAACCTATGGTATCCTGTCGGTACTCACACAGGCTTTTTATGATGCTGAATATTTGTTTACCGTGAAGCCCGGAGTGTTCAATCCGCCGCCCAAAGTAGACAGTGGCGTGCTTCGTTTGATCCGAAAAACCGAGTACCAATTACCCTGTGACGAAAAACTGCTGTTCAAAGTAGTAAAAACGGGTTTTCAACAACGTAGAAAAACCTTGCGAAATAGTTTAAAGTCGTTCAATCTTTCCGATAAACTAAAAGAAGATACTATCTTTGGACAACGTCCTGAGCAACTTTCGGTTTCCGAATTTATTACGCTCACCCAAAAGATAGCAAACGATGCAGTTTCAACTGACAGCTGATTTTATTGAAAACGTGGAACAGCTCATTTCCGTTAAGGATGGAAATGCGCTGCGCGAACTTCTGCACGACTTTCACTTTGCCGATGTTGCCGAACTCTTAGAAGAACTGGACAGTGATGACGCTACCTACCTGATCAAATTATTGGCGAGCGAAATTACTTCGGAAGCACTGATGGAATTGGACGATGATGTGCGTGAAAAAATCTTAGACCGGCTCTCCCCTACTGAAATTGCTACCGAGCTTTCTGAAATGGACACCGATGATGCTGCCGACGTGGTGGCCGAATTGGACCAAGAAGTGCAAAAGCGTGTTATTGAGGAAATCGCAGATGCAGAACTCGCCGCCGATATTGTTGAATTATTAGCCTATGATGAAGACACCGCTGGTGCTCTGATGGCAAAGGAATTGGTTCAGGTAAAAGAAACATGGACCGTGGCAGGATGTGTTCGTGAAATGCGAAGACAAGCAGAGAACGTGACGCGGGTACATTCTATTTACGTGACCAACAAAGAAGGCAAATTGACAGGAAGGTTGTCTTTAAAAGATTTATTGACCGCCGGTGAAAAAACAAAAATTTCGGAAGTTTTTATCCCGAAAGTAGATTATGTGACCGTGCATACCGACAATGAAGAAGTGGCCCGAATCATGCAGAAATACGACTTGGAAGCAATTCCTGTGGTGGATGAAGATGGAATTTTAATGGGTCGCATCACCATTGACGATATTGTTGATTTTATAAAAGACGAAGCCGAAAAAGATTACCAAATGGCAGCGGGTATCTCACAAGATGTGGAAGCCGACGACAGCGTGTGGCAACTTACCCGTGCGCGACTGCCTTGGCTGGTACTCGGGCTTTTTGGAGGTCTGGGTGCTGTGTTCATTATGGAAGGTTTTGACAATGCATTGGCTGAATACGAAATTTTATTCTTCTATACCCCCCTAATTGCGGCGATGGCAGGAAACGTAGGGGTGCAATCTAGTGCAATTATCGTACAAGGTTTGGCAAACGATAATGTAAAAGGTAGTTTGTTCAATCGATTTGTAAAGGAAATCAGTTTGAGCCTTATCAACGGGGTGGCACTCGGTGCGCTGATCATTGCGATAAATGCACTTATCGGAAAACCTACAGACGTAAGTCTGGCTATCGCCTCCTCGCTATTAGTAGTAATCATCATTGCCGCTATTATCGGAACTTTTGTTCCTATCATCCTAGATAAGCGCGGAATTGACCCAGCAATAGCCACCGGTCCCTTTATTACCACCAGCAATGATATCTTCGGAATTTTGATATTCTTCTATATCTCCAAAATGATCTTAGGATTTTGAAAAAATTTTCGCATCACATTACCGTTCCACCAACTGCCATCGATGAAAATGAACATGTAAACAACGTGGTTTACCTGCAGTGGTGTATCGATGTAGCCGAAAAACACTGGGAAAAGGTCGGTCCGAAATCGTATCAGGAAAGCCACTTTTGGGTGGTGCTTGAACATCATATTTCTTACAAGAACCCAGCATTTGAAGGGGAAGAACTACGCGTAGAAACCTGGGTTACTTCCGCCGAGGGTGTAAAGAGCGAACGTTCATATAAAATCATGAGGGTGAATGACGATACCGTTATGGTTGAAGCCAAGACCACGTGGTGTTTTATGGCAATCGAAAATGAACGCCCCGCCCGTATTCCCGAAGAAATACAACAGTTGTTTTTGTAAATCGTACACTATGAAACCCATCAACATACAGGAAAAGTTCAGCAAGTTCAATCAGCATTGGCATCCGCATAGGATTGCCGTGGTAGATGACATGCAGGTGCTGTTGGCCAAAGTTACAGGCT
>JAWWCH010000024.1:0-11718 GCA_033720575.1 Marinirhabdus sp. | reverse complement strand
GCATTGATGGGCAATGTGGTGCTATGGAAACCTAGTGATAGCCAGGTGTATTCAGCAAAAGTGGTATTGGATGTGTTCCGTGAAGCGGGTGTGCCAGATGGAGTGATCAATATGGTGATGGGTGATCCGGTTATGATCACAGATACGGTATTGGCAAGTCCAGATTTTAGCGGATTACACTTTACAGGATCAACGAACGTATTCAAAGACCTTTGGAAGAAGATCGGGAATAACATTCACAACTATAAAACCTATCCAAGGATAGTAGGTGAAACGGGAGGTAAAGATTTTATTGTAGCTCACAAATCAGCAAATCCGGCCCATGTCGCTACCGCTATCTCTAGAGGCGCCTTCGAATTCCAAGGCCAGAAATGTAGTGCTGCAAGTAGATGCTATATCTCTAAGAGTATTTGGAACGAAGTAAAAGAGCATGTGGTTGGTGATCTGAATAGTTTTAAAATGGGTTCTCCAGAACATATGGAAAACTTCATAACCGCAGTGATTCATGAAGGATCCTTTGACAAGTTGGCCAGTTACATCGACCAAGCACAGATTGATCAGAATGCTGAAATAATAGTGGGTGGTACTTACGACAAGAGTGAAGGATACTTTATCCACCCAACGGTCATCAAAACAGACGATCCAAAATACAGTACTATGTGTACCGAATTATTTGGCCCTGTGGTTACCATCTATGTTTTTGAAGATGATGCTTGGGAAGAGACGTTGGAGTTGGTTGATACCACGAGTGATTACGCCTTAACTGGAGCCGTGTTCAGTGAAGATCGATATGCACTTGAAGTGGCTATGAACGCGTTGGAAAATGCAGCGGGCAACTTTTACGTTAATGATAAGCCTACAGGTGCAGTTGTAGGTCAACAGCCATTTGGCGGTGCGAGAGCCAGTGGAACAAACGACAAAGCAGGAAGTAAATTGAACTTGTACAGATGGGTTTCTCCAAGAATGGTAAAGGAAACCTTTGTGTCACCTAGTGATTACAAATATCCATTTTTAGGGTAATTTTATTGGGTAATGCATAAAAAAAAGCCTCTGAATTTTCAGAGGCTTTTTTATTAAAAGTATGTGTTATTCGTACCCTTTGGTTTCATTAACATAGGCATACTGTGAATTTATTGTGGAATTGTCTTCTTCGGTAACCATTACCACCAATTTTAAGTTTTCTACTACGAAATTGGGACTGATCTGAGTGCTTAAGTTTGTGGTATACTCTTCGAGAGCTGCCGTTGTGGAAATATTGTTTCCGAAGATTTCCGTAAGAGAAGCTCTGAGGACATCGTCATGTACGAAATCTATAATGGGATCACCCATATTGTAATATTGGCTGTTTGGGTTCGTATTCAGGTAGTTGGTTTGGTCGGCAAGAATACCGTCCTCAACTAGATACACTACCAGCTTCTTGCCCGTTAACCCTTCTTCACTACTTACACTTATCGTGGTATTTAGTGTGCTTCCGTTAACGGAAGAGCTAATTCCAATACCTACAGGAGAGTTTTGTCCAGCCATAGCGATTACGTCTGAAGTATCATATGGTGTTATCCAACTCGTAGTGCGATTTAAACGTCCTGTAGGAAACCCCGTCACATTAAACTCTTCTCGGATGAGTTGTTCAAAATCTAAGGCCATCTCGTCATTGTTATGTATTGCCACGACGGTAATATTGTCGGTTAAATCGTGAACTTTTTCAATGGCTTCAGTGATTCTTGGGCAATACCCACACCAAGTTCCTGTATGGTCTTCAATAGAGACTTTGCGTTTTGGGATTACGACACTAAAAGTTTCAGTAGGCGTTTCAAACACGGTTCCATTGAGGTCATACGTTGCGTATACTTCAAAGCTTCCTTCGGTATCGGAATTGAAGGTGTTTCCTGTTAATTCATTTCCATTCACGAAGAAAGTGGCTTCAGATGTAATATCTGTACCATCTTCGTCAAATACAGAAAAGTTAATGTCTTGATTTCGTAAAGACGCCGGACGGTATGTTAGACCAATTTCAATTTCTTCAACTTGGGCTTCCTCAACAAATTCAGAAAAATCTTCGCTCTTACTGCAGCCAAATAGGAGTACAGCTGATAAAAGAGTGATGTAAATACGAGTCAGATTCATAGGTGTAAAATTATTTTTTTTCGGATGATAAATCTAGGCATTTTTTTTGATATATATAGCTTAAAGCCTTTTAAATTCAATACTATAGCGCGTTGGTAGGCTTTTAAAAAACGCATGAGTTTAAAAAAAAGCAGTATTATTGCTTCTCGAGAATTAATAACAAATATTTAACTATTATGAAAAACATACTATTTATTGCGTTCATTTTATTGGCTAATACAGTGTTAGCTCAAAATGAACTTCCGAATGTGAAATTAGAAACTATGGAGGGTGAAAATACAACCCTACGTGATGCTGCTACCAATGATGGAGTGACGATTGTTTCACTATGGGCAACGTGGTGTGTTCCGTGTTTAAAAGAATTGGATGCCATTAGTGAAGTGTATGACGACTGGCAAGACGAAACCAAAGTGAATCTAATTGCAATTTCAATTGATGATAGTAGAACGGTGAAACGTGTAAAACCACTAATTAATGGAAAGGGTTGGGATTATACGATTTTGCTGGATACCAACAACGATGTGAAACGAGCGCTTGGTGCAGCAACAGTTCCACTTACTTTATTAGTGAAAGATGGTAAAATAGTCTACAGACACAGCGGCTATAGCCCAGGTTCAGAGAATGAACTATATGAAGAAATCAAAAAAAATTCTAAATAATCCCCACACTTGGCAACTAACCAATCATTATGAAAAAAATACTAGTAATTTTCGCTCTTGTAGCGACTACAGCCGTTACTGCACAAGATAACGGCTACTTTTTTGGTGGTCTCGAATCTAATATGCAATGGTTGTTAGACGACGACGGTCTGCGAATGTCAGATACTGAGCCAGGATTTATTGCTCCAGACGATCAATTTAGAGCCAACAACTATTTTCAACTTAATTATTCATTAGGCAAATTTACCGCTGGCGTACAGTATGAAGCATATTTGCCCAGCGCTCTCTTGGGATATAGCCCAGATTTTGATGGAGGGAATGGCATAGCTACTTACTATCTGAATTTCAAGAATGAAACGCTCGACCTTACGGGAGGCTATTTTTATGAGCAGTTTGGTAGCGGACTCATACTTCGTAGCTGGGAAGACAGACAATTAGGTATCAATACTGCGCTTCAGGGCGCGCGGGTGAAGTTTACCCCAACAGCCTATTTGGTGGTCACGGGTGTTTACGGTAACCAGCGGAATGCATTCGAAGTATCAGAAGGTGTAGTACAAGGTATTGATGCAAATTTTGATGTAGGGTCGTTTGCCAAAACAGGTGATATCGATATTCGAGTAGGCGCTAGCTATGTAGGGCGCTATCAAGATACAGGAACCAATGATACGATACCGAGCACAGTGAATGCGTATTCTGGAAGAGTAGATTTTAGTTATGGAAATGTCTATGGAGGTGTTGAAGGGGTTATAAAGGATCCAGATGTGATTGCCAACGAAGGAATATTGGTGTCTAATAGACTGTATGATGGAACCGCTTTACAAGTAAACCTCGGATATGCGAGAAAAGGTTTTGGAGTCAATAGCACATTTAGACGCTTGGAAAATTTCAGTTTTTATGCAGATCGCTTGGCGGAAGGAAACCAATTTAACCAACAGCTTATAAACTATGTGCCTGCTTTGACCAAGCAACAAGATTACTTGCTCACCAATATTTATGTGTACAATTCACAAGCGAGATTACTCACAGACGAGCTAGAGCAACGGGCAGGAGAGGTAGGTTTTCAAACCGATGCGTTTCTAAGCTTTCCCAATGAGAGCTTCTTAGGAAAATACAAAACAAAGATTGCAGCAAACTTTTCATATTGGGCCGGTTTGGATGCAACATTTAATGAAGACTTAAGCTACGATGCCGAATTTATAGGTTCCGGAGATCGTTATTTTAGAGACTTCAATTTTGAAGTAAAGAATAAATGGACAAAAGCATTCCGCTCGGTGGTAACTTTCCAGAATGTCATCATTGACAAAGGGGTGTCATTGGGTGGTCCACTAGGGGTTCAGGGTGATATCCATGCAAGTATCGGAGTGCTCGAAGGTACCTATAGTTTTAGTAAAGGAAGGTCTGTGCGCGTAGTAGCGCAACACCTGTGGACTGAAGACGACAGAAAGAATTGGGCAGGGGGAGTGATTGAATATAACTTCTCATCAAATCTGAATATGTATGTTGCCGATTCCTATAATTACGAAGGCGATGGTGAGATTCACTATTACAATGTAGGTGGAAGTTATTCAAAAGGACGCACACGCTTCTCAATGAATTACGGTCGACAGAGGGGTGGATTAATTTGCGTAGGAGGTGTGTGTAGATTTGTACCTGAAAGCAATGGGTTATCTGCAAGTTTAGCCGTAACCTTCTAAATTATTCCGATACGTATAAAAACAAAAAGAGGGAAGACAAACACGATCTTCCCTCTTTTTTTATTGCTTTAAAAAGGTGGTTATCTTACGATTACCTTAGTAGTTTGAGACGCCCCTCGATTGTTTGAAAGTACAACTAAATACGTCTGTGCGGCGAGATCAGCAACGCTTACTCGACTTACACCAGCTTCTAAAGATGTTTGATTTACAATTCTTCCTTGGATATCATACATCGTAAACGTCAAAGGCTCGTTTGAAGTAACTTCAACATTGTTGGTAACCATAGTGGAAACAACTGAAGCATTCACGCTATTATTTTCGCCTACGCTCAAAAAGTCTGGATCATAGTCGAACGTAAATGTAAGGTCTTCTCCAATTTCATCACCATTTTCATCCACTTGGAAGAATCTGAATACATAGCTTAATACATCACCACTTCCATCGTCAATTTGCTTAAAATGATCTCCATCAGAACCTTGGTTTTGACCAGGTTGGATAGTAACTCCAGTAACCGGTGGGTCTGGGTATTCTCCGCCAACGGTAACACCTGTAAAGCAGTCGAAGAAACATATTTCGAGATTGCTTCCATCTGCGTTTGTGGCGCTAACAAATTCTATTTTGACATTGATCGGATCTGTAGGATTGGTATTGTTCACATAGAAATCCAACGAAGGGCTGGCTGCTCCCATCATTACGGTTTCCCCGTCTAAGATGGGGTCGCCATCATGGGTTTCCACTGTAAATTGTGCCTGAGCGACAAAAGCACCCAATAGTAAAGTCGTTAGTGATAGTTTTTTTAACATAATTATTGTATTTTTTTGATAATTTAGAAATGCAAGATATAAATTCAACAGGATTTCACTTGGGTAGTTGACTATTTTTTTTTCAGGTAAATTGTTTTTGAATGTCAATTGCCTATAAATTTATTCGTCAATTGAGTAACAGTCAGTTATCCTACTTAAACCCTAGGGAAATCATATTTTTTTAACACTCAAAAATTACTATTTAATTTTATCAATTTCTAATGAAATCTTATATATTTGAGTACCTTTTAACAGAAAATAACCCAAAATTAACGAAGATGTCAAAAAAATTACTAGTAGTGGGTGCGATGATGTTCATTACAATTGGAGCCTTTGCGCAAACAATTGTGAGTACAACACCCGAAAACAAAAAAGCTATTCTCGAGGAATATACAGGAATTAATTGTGTGTTTTGTCCGCAAGGGCATGCCATCGCTCAAGCTATCAAAGATGCTAATCCAGACGACGTGTTTTTGATCAATATTCACGTGGGTGGTTTTGCCACTCCGAGCGGAAATCAGCCTGATTTCAGAACACCATTTGGTTCGGCAATCGCAAGTCAAGCGGGAGTTACTGGTTATCCACAAGGATCTATGAACAGACATGTTTTTTCAGGTAGCTCTACAGCCATGGGACGTGGGCAGTGGACAAGCGCTGCGAATTCAATCATGAGTGAAAGCGCTTATTTAAATATGGGTGTTGAAGCAGAAATTGATGTTGCAGCTAGTGAGCTGACAGTTCATGTAGAAGCTTTTTATACGGGAGATAGCCCTCAAGCAACAAACAAGCTCAACGTGGCACTACTCCAGAACAACACCTTAGGACCACAAACGGGTGGTAATATGGGAAATAATTATGTACACCAACACCGCTTGGTGCACTTGGTAACCGGACAGTGGGGTGACGACGTATCGCCAACTACACAAGGAACGTTGATTGATGAAACGTACACCTATACTATTCCAGCTGATTATAATGGTGTGCCGGTAGTACTTACTGACCTTGAAGTGGTTGTGTTTATGACGGAAACAACTCAAGAAATAATTAGTGGAAACGGGGCATACCCAAGCTATGTGAACCTTCCGTTCGACAATGATGCGTCTATTGAATCAGATTTTGAACTTGCTGATCAATGTGGGGTTGATTTTGCACCTACGGTAACCATCCAAAACAACGGGAATAACCCGTTAACAAGTCTATCTATAGACTATTCTATCAATGGCGGAGCCACTGAAACATATAACTGGACTGGAAATCTTGGGCCATTTGAGTCAGAAGATATAGTTTTGGATCCTATTCCTTATACCGTTCAAGCGAACAATACCGTAAGTTTTACCATTCCTAGTGATGATGATAATTCTAACAACACGGCTACCAATACATTTAGTGAAATTTCGGAGGAGAATACCTCTACACTTGAGCTTTATATGGCCTTAGATGAGAATGGAGACGAAGTTACCTGGAGTATCATCAATTCTAATGGAGATCTTGTAACAAGTGGAGGACCATATAGTACAGATGAAGTGGTTGATATCACTTTTAATATTCCAGAGATCGATTGCTATCAGTTTATCTTGAATGACTCAGGTAACGATGGTGAATATTTTGTGAGATTACGCGATTCAGAGGGCGATGTTATTCTTAATAACCCAAGTTCGTCAAATTTTGGAAGTGCGATACAAGGAACTTTTAAGCTGAACGGGATATTATCAATTTCTGAAAATACTGCTAATCTGATTTCCATTTATCCAAACCCTGCTTCTAACGTGATACATGTTCGAAATGCAGAGAACGCGTCAATTGAGGTTTTTGATATTCTTGGAAAGAAATTAATGCAAGTAGATGCTATTTCTCAAGAAGAACAACTTGATGTGGCTAGACTACAAACAGGGACGTATTTAATGAAAATAACTAGCGGTTCTCGTGTTACAACGAAAAGGTTTGTAATCACCCGCTAATATTGCGCTAATTCAATAAAAAGGCTTCCCTCGGGAAGCCTTTTTTATTTGCCAGTATATTTCAGTGGAAGGTGCACAACGCTCTTGGTTTCGAAAAATGATTCTTCAAAATAGTCAGTCAAGGGGTATATCGTTGCTTTAGGGAATTCAGCTAGTTCCTCTGACAAGTCGCCCCCTTTTAGATAAAGAATGCCATTGGCCAATTGATGATTGTTCTTTTTGGACGTACGATGTCGTACCCAGCGTACAAAAGTTTCCATTTGTGCCACAGCACGGCTCACTACGAAATCATAGGAATCTGTAATCGATTCTGCGCGGGTGTTTGAAATCCTCACATTTTGTAAGCCGAGGCCTTCCGTAACCTCAGTAACCACCTTTATTTTTTTGCCAATGCTGTCTACCAAGTGAAATTCTACATTTGGAAATAAAATGGCAAGTGGTATCCCCGGGAAACCCCCTCCGGTTCCCACATCTAAAATGTGGCTCCCATCTTCAAATGCCTGTACTTTGGCGATTCCTAACGAGTGCAATACATGTCTCAAATACAATTCATCAATATCTTTCCTTGAAACCACGTTAATTTTGAGGTTCCAGTCTTGGTAGAGCGTTTCCAATTGACGAAACTGAACTTTTTGCTCCTCAGTGAGTTGCGGGAAATAGCGTTCTATTAATTCCATAAGCGTTAGTGAAAGACAAAAGTAGGACTTCTTTCATAACTTTTTAAAACGCATTGGGGAATTTTGCTCAACAATGCGTACTTTAGCCGTTTAATATTTAGAAGCAATTCTGAAACAAATCTGAAGTAGTGAATTCTCCTCAAATCAAATTTTCCCGTGTAGATTCAGCTAAATTTTTCCGTACGTTGAACAAACGTGTAAACGGGTATTTCAAAGAAAATGAAATCCCTAGAACTGGAAATTGGAAGCTACATATTAAAACCATAGTGATGTTTTCACTGTATCTCTCCCCTTATTTCTTGCTGCTTACGCTAAACCTGCCCACTTGGGCCCAAATTCTATTGACCATCGTTATGGGGGTAGGCATGGCAGGAGTAGGGATGAATGTGATGCACGATGCAAATCACGGTTCGTACTCTTCTAAAAAATGGATCAACAAGGTCTTGGGAAGTAGTATTTATATCTTGGCAGGCAATGTTTACAATTGGCAAGTACAACACAATGTACTGCATCACACCTACACCAATATTCACGGTCACGATGAAGATCTAGATGCCGGGCGCGTAATTCGCTTTTCGGAACATAGTAAATGGTACCGTTTTCATAAATTCCAACACTACTATAGCATATTATTATATGGTTTGTTGACCTTTAACTGGATGCTTACCGCCGATTTCAAACAGACCCAGCGTTATTTGAAGAAAAAATTATCCTACGGAAAGATGCCAAAACCGGCAATTCAATGGAGCACGTTACTAATAACCAAAGCGATCTATGTCACGGTTTGGATTGTGTTACCTATCCTTTTCTTTGAAATTGCCTGGTGGAAAATATTAATCGGATTTTTTCTGATGCACTACGTAGCGGGTTTAATCTTGAGCGTTGTTTTCCAGCTGGCGCATGTGGTAGGTGACACCCAAATGCCGCTTCCTGATACCACCGGCAACATGAAAAATACTTGGGCTATCCATCAACTGTTTACCACAGTTAACTTTAGTACTAAAAATAGACTTATGAATTGGTTTACCGGAGGCTTGAACCATCAAGTTGAACACCACATATTCCCAAACATCAGTCACATCCATTACACAAAAATATCTGAGATTGTGCGTCAAACGGCCCTTGAATTCAACTTGCCGTATCACGAGTACAAGTCTACACGAAGTGCGATCATCGCACATTTTAAACACTTAAAAGAAATGGGTGCAAACCCTACAATCACTGCCTAAACATCATGAGTACACAACTGTCTGACCGCGTAAACAACATGGCCACCTCGGCTACTCTCGCCATGGCAGCAAAAGCAAGAGAGCTTCGCGCCGCTGGAAAAGATATCATTGGCCTGAGTTTGGGGGAACCTGATTTTACCATACCCGATTTTGTAAAGGAGGCTGCCATACAGGCGGTAAAAGACGATTACCACAGTTATACTCCGGTTGACGGCTATGTAGAATTGAAATCGGCCATTTCACATAAGTTTAAGCGAGATAACAATCTCACCTATGCGCCTTCGCAAATCGTTGTGTCTACAGGGGCAAAACAAACCTTGGCAAATTTGGCACAAGTGCTCCTCAATGATGGAGATGAAGTGCTTCTGCCAGCACCCTATTGGGTGAGTTATGCCGATATCAGCAAGGTAGCTGGCGGGGTTCCCGTGGAAATCAAAACATCTATTGCTAGCGATTTCAAGGTAACACCAGAAGCGCTCGAAGCGGCAATTACGCCAAAAACTAAAATGATGATTTACAGCTCGCCTTGTAATCCGAGTGGTTCGGTGTACAGTGCCTCTGAACTTCGTGCCTTGGCAGACGTTTTGGTAAAGTATCCGAATATCATTGTGGTGAGTGACGAAATATACGAACATATCAATTTTACGGGTGAGCACGCTTCTATGGCGCAATTCGATGATATGTACAACCAGACCGTAACGGTCAATGGTGTTTCAAAGGCATTTTCTATGACGGGTTGGCGTATTGGATACATGGGTGCTCCAGAATATATTGCCAAAGCTTGTACCAAAATGCAGGGTCAGGTAACCAGCGGCGCAAACTGTATTGCGCAACGCGCTACAATTACGGCACTAGAACATCCGCCAAGCGATATCCAATATATGATTGATGCGTTCAAGCATAGACGTTCGGTAATACTTGATTTGCTTAATGAAATCCCAGGTTTCAAAACCAATGAGCCAGAAGGGGCTTTTTATGTCTTTCCAGATGTTTCTTCTTTCTTCGGAAAATCAATCCGTGGGAAATCTATAGAAAATGCATCCGATTTCGCCCTTTTATTATTGGAAGAGGCAAATGTAGCCACGGTAACTGGTGAGGCCTTTGGCAGCCCCAATTGCATACGTATCAGTTATGCGGCTTCCGAAGCTGAAATTCGAGAGGCCATGAAACGGATCAAAGAGCTCTTATCGTAAACACTTCCTATCATGTCAAAAATATTACTTCTAGGCTCTGGCGAACTCGGTAAAGAATTCGTTATTGCCGCCCAACGTATCGGTCAAATTGTAATTGCAGTAGATAGCTACGAAAATGCACCCGCCATGCAAGTGGCGCACCATTCTGAGGTGATCAATATGTTAGATGGCGATGCCCTGGATGTGCTGGTTGAAACCCATAAGCCCGATTATATTGTTCCAGAGATCGAAGCCATTCGAACAGAGCGTTTGTACGCCTATGAAGAAATGGGGATCAAGGTAGTGCCTTCAGCAAAAGCCGCCAATTTTACGATGAATCGAAAGGCGATCAGAGATTTGGCAGCGAAGGAACTCGGACTCAAAACCGCGGCATATCGCTATGCGAGTTCCGCAGAAAGCTTGAGACAAGCAGTAACCGAAATTGGAATACCATGTGTGGTGAAGCCTTTGATGTCTTCTAGCGGTAAAGGACAGAGCACCATTAAAAGTGAATCTGACATTGAAACTGCTTGGCAGTATTCACAAGAAGGGTCTCGTGGAGATGTTGCTGAAGTGATCGTGGAAGCGTTTGTCGATTTCAATTATGAAATCACATTGCTTACCGTTACCCAGCATCATGGAAATACGTTGTTCTGCCCGCCAATAGGGCATCGCCAAGAGCGTGGCGACTACCAAGAGAGCTGGCAGCCTGCGACCATGGAAGATGAGCATTTAAAAACGGCACAAGATATGGCGGCCAAGGTTACCGAAGCTTTGGGTGGTGCTGGTATTTGGGGTGTCGAGTTTTTTGTAGGGGATGATGGAGTGTATTTTTCAGAACTGTCTCCTCGTCCGCATGACACAGGAATGGTTACCCTAGCCAACACACAAAATTTCAATGAATTTGAACTGCATTTAAGAGCGGTCCTGGGTCTGCCCATTGCAGAAATCACCCAAGAACGTATTGGCGCTAGCGCTGTTATTTTGGCAAAAGGCCATTCAGATGCACCTTCGTTAAACCGTATGGAAATCTTGGCCTCTGCTCCAAAAGCAGATTTTAGATGGTTCGGAAAGCCGTCGTCTCGTCCCTTTCGTCGGATGGGCGTGGTGTTAACCTATTCGTCTTTAGATGGTGACGTGGCTGAGGTTACTGAACGCGCTAAAAGGTTAGCTTCTCAAGTGGAAGTCGAGCTTTAATGCGCTAGTACAGATTAGGCACTTTCGGTTTTTAGGCTTGAGCTAAAAAGGGATTCGTTTTCTGAAACGAATGTTTCAAGCGTGCTAAAGAAATTCTCGACGTCTTCCGTTTCATTGCCTGAATTGATGGTGACCAATCGAACAAACTCCTCTTCCTTAAAGCTTCCATAGCCTACCATGAGCTCTGCATGCTCGTATAAAGCGG
>JAWWCH010000023.1:0-11979 GCA_033720575.1 Marinirhabdus sp. | reverse complement strand
TTGAAAGTACCTACGGAAACAAATTACATCCACAAGAAAGTGTTTCAGAACAATTAATAGCACTCATTCACAAAACCGTGCACGATCGAGGCGTCTTGATCATTCCTTCTTTTGCGGTTGAACGACTGCAAACCTTGATGTTCTTACTTTGGAAATTGTACGATGATGGTCGAATTCCTAACCTTCCGATTTTCATTGATAGCCCAATGGGAAACAATGTGCTGGGCGTTTTTGAACGCTTTTCGAATTGGCATAAAATTCCGTCCACAGAATTCAGTGCCATGAAAAATCGCATGAATCTTATTACGTCCTACAGAGAAACTTGGGAAACGATTGACGATCCAAGGCCTAAAATTGTGATTGCGGGAAGTGGTATGATTACCGGAGGTAGAGTGTTGACCTACTTAAAACAATTAATAGATCAACCTACCACCACCGTATTGCTGGTTGGGTATCAAGCCGAAGGAACGCGGGGGCGCCAACTGCTTGAAGGGGCTCACGAATTGAAGTTTTTTGGGAAGTATTATACCGTAAAAGCCGATGTACGGCATATAGAGAGCCTTTCGGCACATGCCGATCAGGCAGGCATCATAGATTGGCTGGGTGACCTAAAGAATATTCCAGAAAACACCTATTTGATTCATGGAGAACCAACCGCACTCGACGCGCTGCGTGTAAAAATTAGAGAAACCTATCGTTGGGAGGTAACGATTCCCAAATTGAACTCGGTTTTCACCCTCAATGTGTAAGCTTTAGCGTCCGCCTAAACGTCTAGGGCTCAGTAAAAACTGATAATTATCATTTCTATACCGTAACCGATAAAATACATTTACAGGGTGAATCGACTTATGCTATGAACTTGTGGCGTCATACATTCGCGGAAGTAAGTTCACTTCGAAAGAGCAATTGGTCTATTTTCACTTCACATTACGCTTACGCAATGCCTATGGAAACTAAAACACATTACAAATTTATTCAATGGAGAGATACGGGTGGTTTGCATGAAGACACGACCATAACCATTTCAGATCTTAAATTTCTTCAAGATGAACTTCATTTTTTAACAGACTTGGCTTCCGAAGAAACGCTGGAAATGATTTATGGAATATCACACGAAGCGTCCGCTTTCGTTGCAGAAAAATTGCAAGCCTGCCAAAATCGTGTGGAACATCTATTGGAAGCCTTTCAACTGCATTCAAATCGGTTACAGACCTTGTTGGATGATACAGAGATCCCAAATGAATTGGAAGAATACAAAGACGCGCATTATAATCTGATGATTAGTGCTATGAAGTTGCATGGCGATGTAAAGAAAGTGAAACAACGCGTATTCAACATGTTGGCAGAAGTAATGCAAAAGAGTAAAGAGAAACGGTCAAATTAAGGGTCATGTCATGAAAAATATAACCTATAAAATGGTGCAGTTGAGCACTCCTGCCGAATTACATGCCGAATGTGTAGAATGGTTATCCCAACTAAATTTCAACGATGATGAACAGCGCTTTCTCAATGAGCTAATTCGCAACTATACCGTTCCATTGATAGCGAATGAAGCTTACGCTGCAGCGGTAAAGCTGGTGAGTGAACTGGGTGCAGAAGAGAATGAGCTTAAACGTTTAGCGCAACGTGTAAACACCCATATGAATAACATTGAAGCCCTATTGGGAACCGAAAAAGATCAACGTGAGGAAGAAGGCTATAGAGAGACCCATTATTATTTGAAATTGGACATGCATCGATATACCATAAAGTACCGAAAGACCAAAACAGAATTATTTGATCGTATTAAGAAAGTGATCAGAAACAAAAAGAGAAATACGCGATTATCCTAAAACCGAATCCTATGAAATATATCACATTATGCCTAAGTGTGCTTCTAGTGCTCGCTGTACTTGGTAGCTGTAGCTCTGCAAAACTTGTTCAGGAATATAAAAATCCAGAAACCGATCTGTATCAAGCCAATAAAGTTTTAGTGGTGGGTATATCTGCTGATGCAACCCTACGGCGAAATTATGAGCAAAGCATGGTCAATGCTCTCGATAAGCAAGACGTGATCGCTGTTAAGAGTATCGATTTTTTCGAACATTCATTTACAAACAATGCGAAGGCACTGGGCGAACTCGATCAGTTGGAAAAACGTCTACTCGCAGCCGGCTTTGATGCTATTTTATTCACCAAGATTACGGGCAGCCAAAGTAAGGTGACTGTAGTTGACGCCTACCGCAATTTTTCAAGAAATTACCCTACTTACGAAGATTATTTCTATGGAAACATGCACATGTATTTCAAAGAAAAACAAGAACGTTACCAAGTGTACACCACAGAAACATCATTGTACTGCATTTGCCCAGACAAAGAGCGAGAATTGCTCTGGAGAGGTGAAATAGAACTGGTAGACGCCGAAAAAGTAAATCAAAATATAAAAGCCTATATCCATACCCTATTTCAAGCGCTTGAAGAGAACCAATTACTATTGCTATAAGCGTTATGAAGGTTCTTGTATACAGCGCTAAACCATTTGAGATGCCCTTGCTAAATAACGCAAATCATGGGGTTCAAAATCTTTCATTTACTACCAACCGACTTTCATTAGCGACTGCGGCAATGGCTGAAGGTTTTGAAGCGATTTCTATTTTTTCAGCAGACGATGCATCGGCAGAGGTATTACAAGCGCTCAGTAATTTTGGGGTATCGTATATGACGCTGCGATCGGTGGGGCATGACAACGTAGCTACCGATACGGCGGCCAAACTCAACATACGAGTAGCCAATGTGCCTTCCTATTCTCCTAATGCAATTGCAGAACATGCGATCAGCATTTTATTGGCATTCAACCGAAACATCATTCGAGCTCAACGTCAAAGCTTACAACATAATTTCTTGTTAGATAATCTCATCGGATTTGACCTGTACCAAAAGACCGTCGGGATCCTGGGAACTGGAAAAATAGGTAGTGTACTCGCTCGTATACTTCATGGGTTTGGCTGCAACATTTTAGCGCATGACCTTCATAAAGATGAAGACTTGATACATTCATTTGGAGTAGCATATGTTTCACATCGTTCCATATGTGAACAAGCGAAGCTAATTTTTGTGTGTTTGCCGCTCACTGAAGAGACAAAACATCTTATCAATACATCGTACATTCAGCAATTACAAAAGAAACCAATTCTTGTGAATATAGGAAGAGGTGCAATTGTTGACACCGTCGCTGTATTACAGGGCTTAGATCAAGAATTGCTGGAAGGGTATGTTACTGACGTGTATGAAAACGAACACGGAATTTTCTTCTATGACCATTCGCATGAAGACATTCATGACAAATTGTTACATCAACTTTTGTGTCATCCCAAGGTATTGCTCACACCACATCAAGGTTTTGCGACACAAGAAGCGCTGACCAATATTGCCGAATCAACCATATCCAATCTAAATGCCTGGAGTGCTGGAGCGCGAGCAGCTAATGAAATTACTTAATCTATCGATGTAAGAACAATACCGGAATCAGCGTGCGATAGAGTACAGTAGAATTCTGAGACCCAAAAAACAGCCGCTCTAAAAAGGTTTCTTCCATCATATACAGTGCGTGAATGTCCACTTTTAAGAGCTGTGTTGCAATGTTTACCGACATAAGTCCCGGAGTGGTTTTTAAATGATAATAGGTGTAAGGGTACTCTGAAAAAAGTTCACGTATACACGTATTGTCTTCTTTTTGGGATAGCTCTATAACGTCATCATCGAGTTCGACTACGTTGAGTTTACAATGATGCATCCGTAAGATCTCTTTAAAAATTTTTGTTCGCTCAAAGGTGAAGTCCTCACAGTTTTGGGTTGAAAATAGTGCACTTTTTAATCCTGAAAATGTATAATGTTCTGGTATGGTGAGCGTAGGACAATCAATATGACGAATGACCTGAAGGGTATTGCTTCCAAATACCACCTCTTTTGAGCCAGTTGCTCCGTTTGATCCCATAATGATGAGGTCTATGGAGTGGAAGGACACGGCTTGATCTATGGAAGATACAAAGTCGTCATAATCAAATAGGCCATGGAAGGTGTACTCTTGCGATTTATACTGCTTGCTCAATGATTTGACCAAGTGGTTGATCTGTTTTTTATTATCGGAAGCGATACTTTCATAAATCGAATCGGTTTTCGAACCTGCTACCAGATCATCACTTATATATTCTGATATCTTCTCAATATTTAAAATAAAGAAATGGCAAGATTGGCCCTCAAAGAAATGCATGGCATAATCAATGGCATTTAAAGAATTCGCTGAGAAATCTGTAGGTAACAATATGTTCTTCATGATACTATTTTTAGAGTTCGAAAAGTAAGGCCCTATTCCAGAATCTAAAATGATAATTATCAGTTAAGCTTTTGTGGAACACAACAAAGAGCCATTGCAGATTTAGTTCAATTTAATTTCGATGTTTGTAAGCAGTTGCGGAAAATTTATAGTTAATGGTACTGAAGCTTCAGTAGGGTAATAATTTCAAGGTCCATTCGCTTTATCATCTAAAAAACTGGTGTTTTTAATAAATCCATCAACGCTTAGTGTTTTTATTACAAATGAATAAGTTAGTGCTTCCGTTTTCCACTTTTTCTCGAGAGAAATCCATCGGGAATTCCTATAAATAGAAGGTAGCAAAATCACTAAATCAACTAATAAGCTATTAGTATTTAAGTCTTAAACCTTAGTGAATGGTGTGCTTACACGGTTGGTTTCATACAACCATGCGGGGAACGGTGCCGCAGTACAACAATTACATACATTGTTAAGTCTAAGCAGCGGCGATTCCATAGAGATGGCATATTACAGAACAGGGTGCGCCACCATAGATTCTGACGGTATGCTAAGCTTTTTTAAAGTGGAACAATTGTAATCTCCTTTCATTTTGGGACGTTCTTCACCAAAAGAGCGTTAAAATTTGCCAATTTAATGTAAAACTCCCCGGTTTTCTAGTAGTTCACGATTTAATATCTGAATTTTGAAAGATATCGAACCTGCACCATGAGTATAAAAAACATCAAAATCATTTCAGGGGCTTTCTTCGTTATTGCGATTGCGGTCGTGCTCTATCTTTTTTTGAAAGATCAAGAAAAACAGGACTTTCCCAAGGAATATACCGTTGAAAAAGTGTGGAACTTGCCGCGAGAACTCGACGAAGTAAGCGGTATCGCATGGCTCGAAGACGGAAAGCTGCTCATGGTACAAGACGAAGAGGGAGCGCTGTTCATCTTCGATTTGAATTTTAATGAGGTTACTCAAAAAATTCCATTTGGGGATGATGGCGATTACGAAGGAGTGACAGTAGTTGGGCAGAATGCCTATGTGCTGCGAAGTGATGGCATGGTGTTTCAGATTGAAAACTTCCAAAGTGATATGCCCCATGTGACGCAATACGAAAGTGAATTCTCTTCGCGCAACAATATGGAGAGCCTAACCTATGATATTAAACGCAATGTTCTGGTAGTTGTGCCAAAAGACAGAGACACTTCAGACGATTTTAAAGGATTGTACGAAATTTCCATTGGAGATTGGACCATAGACACCATTCCAAAGGTAAAAATAAAGATGGGGGACACGATTTTTATGGGGGTCGAAAAAAAGAAAATTCATCACACCTTTAGTCCGTCAGACATCGCAATTCATCCCATAAGCAGAAGCTACTACGTGCTCGACGGCAGAAGGCCAAAACTTTTGCTCCTAGACCCTGCCGGAGGTTTACAACGCCTCATTCGTCTCGATCGCAAGCGTTTTCCACAGCCAGAGGGCATCACGTTTAGCCCAAATGGCACTCTTTACATTTCAAACGAATCTACCGGAGGTGTAGCCACCGTAATTCGGCTACGTTTGAAGGAATGAACATTAGTTCAAAAAAATATCGGTAGAGACGCTGATGTTAGGTGAATGCTGCGATGGTTTGTAAAGTGTATCATTTTAAGCCCGTTAATCAGTTTGGTGCTATTCTGTACGTAGGATTAGGAGATAAATAATGAATTTTGCCGATAGCAGAAAGAATCATCCCGTTTGCGTCAAAACGAAAAGGGTAAGAACAACGGGAGCACTTTCGAATTGAGTACTTTCACAAAAAAGAGTTCTGGCTAACCCATTCAGGATTATTGCCATTGGAGCTTCTGCAAAAGGAGGGTCTGCCATAGCGGAGTGCTAAAAATTATCTCTGCCAATATCGATGCCGCTTTCTTGGTAGTGAGGCAGTGCACATTGGACACGCCTTCCTTTTTTTACACCAAATATTTGAAAAAGGACTATTTGCGATTGGTCCAGGCTGAAGACCAATTTTGCATTCAAACATGAACCACACATGAAGCTCATTGAAAATAATAACTTTTGAAATGTAACAATTCATTGTAAGTGCCAAAGTGCCGAAAAAGGTTTGGTTTAGACCATCAATCGATATACGCTATCATTTTGGAGCTATATAGAATAGAAATGAGAAATATACACTTGGGTCGAGTGGGTGTGAGGATGAAAGTAGGTGTTTCGACTAAAGCGTATCCGTAAAATGAATCTTATATTTGGTGCGATCTTACAATAACAACATAGGTGAAGTTTCATAGCATATTGTTAAATTGAGACAAATTTTACAACTGGAAGACTAATGGGAAAAGATACAAAAGAGGAATCAAGCTCAAACGACCTTTATGTAGTTGGAGTGGGAGCTTCCGCGGGTGGTCTCGACGCAATCACTAAATTTTTATCAAGTTTTAATGGCGTAAAAGCAGACTTTTGTGTGGTTGTTGTAATGCACCTTAGTCCCGAATATAAAAGCGAACTCAGTTCAATTTTGAATAAACGTTGCAAGTGGCCGGTTAAAACCGTCACCAATACCGAGAAAATGCAACCGCACCATATTTATGTGACTCCGCATAATAGCGACGTTCATTTGGATAAAGACACCTTGCATCTCGATGCGCTTCCTCCCAAATATGCTCATGCCCCTTCTATCGATATTTTTTTTCAATCCTTGGCTGAAACTAAGAAGACACGAGCCGTTGGTATAGTGTTGTCGGGTTTTGGCAGCGATGGAACAAAAGGAATAAGGGCTATAAAACAGAAGGGCGGATTTACCATTGCGCAGCTGCCTGAAACAGCTGAGCACCCTGATATGCCCAAAAACGCCATCCAATCGAATACGGTAGATGTCGTAATTCCTGCAGAACAAATGTTTGATGAGATTGAGCAGTACATCACTAATAGTTATGCTATTGCAAAGAGCAATCCCGCACGAAAAAGTGTGGAAGCCATTTTTGAATTGTTGGAGCGCAGATCGGGAACCGACTTTTCATTATACAAGCCATCTACAATAATGCGGCGCATCAATCACCGTATGGCCAATCTGCAGATTGAAACCCTAATAGAGTATTACAGCATGATCAAGAACTCGCCGAAAGAGCTGGACGTGCTATTTGAAACGGTGTTGATTGGCGTGACCGAATTTTATCGTGACAAAAAGGCGTTTCATCAACTTCAAAAACACCTCGAAACGATGTTGGAGGACAAGAAGCCTGGCGATTCAATCCGAATTTGGAGTGTAGGTTGTGCCACCGGGGAAGAGCCGTATTCTATTGCTATCTTGTTAGATCAGATACTGGGTTCCGCTGTGAATCAGTATCACATTCAAATTTTCGCGAGTGATATAGACGAGCGTGCGCTTAACTTCGGAAGAAAAGGAGTATATAGGGAAGAGAGTTTAAAGAACCTAGATAAAGGCCTCGTAAAAAAGTATTTCAGTCCGACTGAAAATGGGCACTTTCAAATTTCTAAAGAGATCAAACAACATGCGTTGTTCACAAGACACGATATTTCCAACGATCCACCGTTCGTGAAATTAGACCTCGTGGTTTGCAGAAACCTACTGATATATTTTAACAATGATCTTCAAAAACAATCCTTGCAGATTTTCCATTACGCATTGCGCCCGAAGGGCATGCTCTTTTTGGGAAAATCTGAAAGCGTGAGCGCCGTGCAGGATTTATTTTCAAAAAGCGATTCCCATAAAATATTCTTCAAAGCAGAAGCCAGTCTGGGGTATGATTTGCGCTTTTCAAGATTCAAGCAAAACAAAGCGATTTATGATCGTGTTGATAAGCAATCCCGAAACAGGAATATGTCGCTCGTGGATGCGGCAAAAGAAACCTTGTACTACAAATACCGACATCCGTTTGTCATTGTAAACGAACAGGCCGAAATCAAAGAGGTACATGGCAGCTTAAGAATGTATCTGGAAATCGGCCAAGGAACCATGAACGCCAATTTATACAAAATGGCGAATCAAGAACTGGTGACGGTACTGAAGGCGGTTCATGCCCAAGTAAAAAAAACAGGGGTGCAACATCAAAGCCACATCGTGAAGTTTAACCTGTATGGTAACGATCACTACGTGCAAATTAGAATTGTACCTTTTATATATGAAATCAAGGAAGCACAATACTTTTTGGTGATTTTTGAAAAGATAGAACCCAGTGAGCAAGTACTGGAGCTTCAGAAAAAATTGGAGACCGCAGATTTTGTTGACCTGCGCATCAAGGAGCTGGAAGACGAATTGGCGACCAATCGAGAGCATCTTCAAATATTTATGGAAGAATTAGAGACCACCAATGAAGAGCTGCAGACCATAAACGAAGAGTTGCAATCGGCTAACGAAGAGTTGAAGTCGAGTAATGAGGAATTGGAAACCAGTAATGAAGAATTACAATCGGCCAATGAAGAGTTGAACACGGCCAACTACGAATTGCGTGTTACAAATGAATCCTTGATTGAGAAAGAGAAGGAATTAAAGGCAGAAAAGGCAATAAGTGAACAGAATGAACTCATCTACCGAACGATTGCTGAAAACATTCCTGACGGTTCTGTAGGTATTGTAAATGAAGATTTGGTACTCGAATTTAGAGCGGGTCGTGGCACCTATGATGACAATCCAAAGGACTGGATTGGAAAGCGAATGCCAGATTTGAACCCGTCTAAAAAAGAAGCAAAGCGTTTAGAAAGGCTGTGCAAAGCAACTTTGGAAGGTGTGCCGGGAAACATGGAAGTAGTCTACAATGGCCGATATTACGTAGTTAAAACGGTATTGTTCGAAATGCCCAACAATATGGGTAAAAAAATATTGTACTTAAGTCAAGAGGTAACCACCAACAAGAGAAACCAAATCAAATTGGAAACTGCGCTGGATGCGGCAAATGTTATCGTCGTATCATACGATTACCAGTCTGATCGCTTTGAAGCCAACAAGCATTTCTCTGAGTTCTTGGAATATCCGCCAAATAAGAGACTCAAACAGGAGGATTATATAGCCCGGATACACCCCGATGATCTAGCCAAACGCAATATGGCGATGAACGATACAAAAGGTTCAGGTCATATTTTTTATGAGGTGAGATTAGTGCTGCCTAGTGGCACCAAACATATTCGCGTATCGGGGCGCTTATTTACCACCTCTAAAAACGAGCCTATTAATTTTTTCAAGGCAGTGGTTGATATCAGCGAAGATAAGAAGTTGTTGGCAGAGGTAAAGCGAGGAGAAGAGCGCTTTAAAAATATTGCAGACGCAGCACCTCTGACCATTTGGGTGTCAGACCAGAATATGTCATGTACCTACGTAAACAAAACGTGGCTTGAATTTACAGGAAGTTCGCTTGAAGATAATATGGAAGAAGGGTATATGAGTTTTGTGCATCCAGATGACCTTCAGAAACTGTTACAGGTGATTACAATGGCCTACGATAAAAAAATACCATTTTCAGAAGAGTATCGGGTCAGACGTCACGATGGTGAATATCGGTGGTTTCTAAACGATGGAGTGCCCATTATTGATGCCAATGGTGAATTTAGAGGGTATATTGGTTCTAATGCAGATATCACTGAGCGAAAACTGTTTACCGAAAAGTTAGAGCAAAAGGTGAAGGAGCGTACCATTGATCTAAAAAAATCAAATGATGAGCTAATTCGGGCAAACTTGAATCTTGAGGAATATGCCTATGTGGCAAGCCATGATTTGCAAGAACCCCTTCGAAAAATTAGAACCTTCAACTCTATCTTAAAAGATCTATTGGGCGATCAGGAATCTGTAGGTGTGTATTCTGATAAGATTGAAGATCTGGCAGAACGCATGACAGAACTCATAAAGGGCATTCTTACCTACGGCGAATTGTCGAAAGAATACGATCATACCACTAAGGTTGATCTTGATGTCTTGGCACGAGAAGTAAAGGAAGTGCTAAGCGAATTTATCAAAGACAAAAATGCTGTGGTTACAATAGATGATCTCGGCACCGTTGTAGGAGATAAAGTACATATGTATCAGTTGTTCGTGAATTTAATCAAGAATGGAATCAAATTCAATACCGAACATCGTCCCACAGTTGAAATAAGTGCTTCTGTGATTTTAGGGAAGGATATGGATAAAAGTCTGGGTGCCAATGCAGAAACTGAATTTAAGGTGTTGAAGTTCCATGATAATGGAATCGGAATAGAAAAGGAACATCAAGACGAAATCTTCAAACCCTTTAAACGCTTGTATTCCAAAAGTGAGTTTCCGGGTACCGGGATTGGGTTGGCCATCTGTAAAAGCATTGTTGACTTGCACCAGGGGTGTATCCAAATAAAAAGCACTGTAAATAAGGGATCAACATTTCTAGTGTATATCCCGATGCGTTAAAATATAAAGGTCTGTTCTTTACTTGAGAACAGACCTTTAGTAAACCAACACATAAGAAAAAATTTTTAACGCTTATTCTAAATAAGCGACCCGTTAAAAGTAAGATGTTATCTTGTGGTGCATTGATTGTTATGGTCAGAAAATTAACGCAATACTGTAGAATTCAATACTTTTTAGCCCATTTCTTCAGATCTGCTAAGGTTGCAATACAAAATTTAGTCGGTCTAATCGTGAGCAAGGATCTTTCCAATCGGTATCCAATATTTTTTGTAGCATTGATTTTAGATGGCCAAAATTTGAGGGTTTCTGAATGAACCCGTTGGCAGTCAAATCGTATGCTCGTACGATGTCCCTTTCATGGTCTGTAGTAGAGAAGATAATTACGCAGATGTCTTTCAAATTCAACGTATTTCGTATTTCTTGTAAACAGTCAAATCCGTTTTTTAACGGCATATTGATGTCAATGAAAAGTATTTCAGGTACGTCTTTCGGTTTGTTACGCAAGAATTCCATAAGGGCATTACCATCCTTAAACAGTTCTAGAGAGATTTCTCGCTGTAAACTGTGTAAGGCCTGTTCAAAGATTTCTCTGTCGTCTTCATCATCATCTGCCAATGCAATATAAATTGAACTCATACGGTAAGTGTTCTGTTTAATTGGGTGAAAAATATTAGTGCAGTTTCAGCTTCATTGCAGTACTGCCGAAATCTTCGAAAACTACGATAAAATGTTGGGGATGAGATTTAGAAGTTGAAAGATACTAAAAATTTGTGGATGCTTTTCTGAATATTCTTTACCGAACGACTGCACGGTTCTAATGAAAATTAACATTTTTCGAATAAATTTTAATGATTTAAACTATTTTTAAGGTTTAAATACATAGAAGTTTAGTTTTGTACTACGACAAAAACCATGAAAACATTTGAGTTTGTTTATGACTGTGAAAAAATGTTTTCTACCATCGTACAAAAGGAGCTCTCCAAAATGAATATTCAAGGAGCAACATTAACCGACGAAGGTAGTTTGGTGTTGCGTGATGCTATTTCGGCAGATGAAGAACAGGAGATGATAGAACGATTACGTGTTTATGGTGTTGAGGAAATCATAATCAGTACTGAAACCTTAATAGAGCAAATAAAGTCATATTTGAAAATGGAGATTTCTAGGGGGAGTTTGCGAAGTAAGAAAATGTCAGTGTTACTCACTGAAAAGTTTGGCTATACGTATCCTCATTTGTCTGCTCTCTTTTCAAAGGAGACGTTCACGACAATCGAAAATTTTTGTATTTTTA
>JAWWCH010000022.1:0-12358 GCA_033720575.1 Marinirhabdus sp. | reverse complement strand
AAATACACCGTCGGCATTGTAAAACTGAGAAAGTGTCAGGTCCTGTTCTTCGACGGCTATATCATGTTGTTGGCACATTTCAATTACAGTAGCCCTTGTAATACCTGGCAGGCAAGCATGGGCATAAGGCGTCAGCACTTTTCCATCTTTTACCATGAACAAATTACTTCCGTTCAACTCGGCTGCAAATCCACGATCGTCCAACATCAAACCTGCATCTTTTCCAGCCACATTCGCCTGAATCTTGGCAATGATGTTGTTCAACAAGTTATTATGGTGGATTTTACTATCCAAAAACTGTGGCGCGTTACGCCGTTGACTGGTACTTATCACTTTTATCCCACCTGAGTTGTCGTACACCAAAGGTTTCCATTCGGCCAATACGATCAAACATGAGCCCGCCTGATTCAACCTTGGGTCCATACCACTCGTGATTTTTTCTCCCCGCGTAAGGGTGAGTCGGATATGGGTTTCGTCGTTCATTCCATTCGCCTCCAACGTCATTCGAATTGCTTTTTTGATGTCGCTCTTTGATGGAATATCCACAAAAGCCAACGTCTTGGCACTTTCTTGCAAACGGGTGAGATGTTTATCTAAGCACACAATTCCTTCAGGATAGACGCGTAATCCTTCCCAAACCGCGTCACCCCCCTGAACAACGCTATCAAAGACCGAAATTTTGGCTTGGTTTCTCGGGTATAAACCGTCCTTTACATATACTTGGATATCATCGTTCTTGGGATTGCGTTTCTGTAACATCTAGTCGTTTTTTAAAATGTGATTTTTTAGTTGATTGTAATATGGAAGTGCCGCATCCAACACGGGCTGCAACTCTGATGGCATAGGCTGATCACTACTTTTTTGAACAGCGAAGCCTTCTGAATTGTGCACGTTTGTATACCAATGTTTGGACCAAATTCCGTCTGCGGCAATGCCTCCTTTTTCCCAAGACAACATCGATTCAGAAAATGGAATCTGCAAAGCATTGCAAATCCTTTCTAGATACAACCTGGGGTTCTTCAGCAATTCATCGCTGTCGATTACCAAGGGGGTTGCTCCATTATTTCTCAGAAATGAAAAGAGTTCTGCCGCTTTCTTAATGCCGATATCTGAAAGTTTAGGCTGTTCAATTACTTTCGAAAACGAAGCTAATAATTTTTTTGGGTGACGGATGAGAATGATATTTTTCCATTCCAATAGAAACGTGGGCGCATCGTTCAAAAGGTGATGCGCCATCCCTTTGACAAATATGAGCTTTTCAGCAGCCAAACGATTGATGTTTGCTACAACAAAAGCTTCCTCACAATTCATATTTTTTAGGATTGCAGTATATGAAGGATGACTAAAGGCAACTTCGGGTTTCTGGGAAAGATAGCATCCGTAGAAAGGCTCATCCAAGACACGGGTATCATCGCGCTGCGCGAAGCTATACATAAGGGCCGTAGATAAATTTCTCGGCCCTGAAATAAGATTAATGACGTTCACGAAATAAAAATAACTTTTATTCCGAAGAGAAGCGTGCTATGTTGAAATAAAACTGGCTATTCTACGGTAACGCTTTTTGCTAAGTTACGCGGTTGATCTACGTTTCTCTCAAGCATAACAGCAATGTGGTATGACAACAACTGCAACGGTATGGTAGTCACCAACGGACTCAATGCTTCGGGGGTTTTGGGAACCTCCATGTAGTAATCTGCAAGTTCCTTCACCTCAGTATCTCCTTTAGATACCACTGCAATGATCTTACCTTTACGCGCTTTAATTTCTTCGATGTTACTCACCACCTTTTCATAGTGGTTGCTATTTACCGCAATCACCACTACCGGCATATGCTCGTCAATCAAAGCAATCGGACCGTGTTTCATCTCTGCCGCAGGATATCCCTCTGCATGGATGTATGAAATTTCCTTAAGTTTAAGCGCTCCTTCCAATGCCACAGGGAAATTATACCCTCGTCCCAAGTACAAAAAGTTAGATGCGTCTTTATATTTAGCGGCAATTTCTTTAATTTTTTCATCGCTTTCCAAAGCCTCTTCTACCTTATTCGGCACGTTGTCCAACTCACGTAAGTATAACATATAATCGCTTTGTGAGATGGTCCCTTTTACCTTTGCAAGCCTAAGGGCAATCATGGTAAGCACGGTAATCTGAGTGGTAAAGGCCTTGGTTGATGCCACACCAATTTCTGGTCCGGCATGCGTATAGGTGCCACTATGTGTTTCTCTTGAAATGGTTGAGCCTACAACGTTACAAACGCCGTACACAAAAGCACCTTTTTCTTTGGCCAATTTTATTGCTGCCAATGTATCGGCCGTCTCACCACTCTGTGAAATGGCAATTACCACGTCTTTTTCGGTGATGATTGGATTTCGATATCTAAATTCGGATGCATACTCCACCTCAACAGGAATGCGCGCCAAATCTTCGAAGATATATTCTGCAACCAACCCTGCGTGCCATGAGGTCCCGCAAGCCACTATAATGATTCTATTGGCGTTGGTAAACTTGTGGATATGATCCTCGAGTCCGCCCAATTTCACAATACCCTGATCTGCCAAGAGTCTTCCACGGTAGGTGTCTTTGATAACGGAAGGCTGTTCGTAAATCTCTTTCAGCATGAAATGGTCGTAACCCCCTTTTTCAATTTGCTCGATATTCAATTGCAGTTCTTGAATATACGGTTCAACCAAATCGTCTCCTTTTATCTTGCGCACCTTTACTTCACGACCTCTACGGATAATGGCTAACTCACCGTCTTCTAAGTAAATGGCATTATTCGTGAATTCAATGAACGGCGTGGCATCACTGGCCACAAAAAATTCGTCTTCACCGATTCCGATGGCTAGCGGACTTCCTAACTTCGCCACTACAATTTCATCGGGTTTATTTTTGTCGAAAACGGCAATAGCATACGCACCTACTACTTGGTTTAGCGCCATTTGCACAGCTTTCCCAAGTTTTACGTTCTCTTGCTTTTTAATTTCTTCGATAAGATTCACCAATACTTCCGTATCGGTATCGCTCTTGAATTGGTATCCGCGATTTTTTAGTTCCTTTTTTACAGAGGCGTAGTTTTCGATAATTCCATTATGGATAATCACCAAATCACCACTGTTACTATAATGTGGATGCGAATTTACATCGTTGGGCACTCCATGTGTGGCCCATCGCGTGTGTCCTATCCCCAACGTGCCTTTGGTCGTGATTTCTTTGGCAACACGAGCTTCCAAATCTGCTACTTTACCTTGGGTTTTACTCAATTGGATATCCGTTCCATCATATAATGCAACTCCGGCACTATCGTATCCACGATATTCCAGACGTTTCAATCCATTTATTACGATAGGGTACGCTTCGCGTTTTCCTATATATCCTACAATTCCACACATATAAAATAAAATTAGTTTGGTTCAGTATAAAAAATCTGAAGCTTCAAACGTTTTGCTTCGTTCGAGGTACGGTTTCCGTAAAGCACTGTACCTTTAGGGGATATCACTGTTGCCGCCGGCACCTTATCCACTCCTGGAGCCTGAGAATTTTGCAAGTCTTGAAAATCAATAGCAGTGACATTCTGAGAGACCACCAATCCTAATGGATAATTGGTAGAGTCTTTATTGATGAGATTACTTATATGGTTGGTAATTCTAATTTTATAAAAATCTCCGGTGCCATCACTGCCTCGCTCCAGCGGACCAAAATGGTCTGTAAGTGCTTCTGGAGGATCATTTGACCCGGTCGGGTCAAGATTAAAGTCGGCTAAAAAGTCATCATTCCCCAGTTCATAAATAACCAAACGATCAGGCTCGGCCGCACCTCCTTCAACGATATCTTGGTTCACATAAAAGATGAGATTGGCTTCATTGATAAGCCATTCCTGATCTCGCAAAAATTCGAGTTGATCTGCGACGCCATTTCCGTCGATATCTTCCCCAAACAATTCAATAATTGAAACAATACCATCACCACCACGCACATACAAATTTTCTTCTCCTTGATCAATATTCGGATTAGCCAGAGCACTTGCTACAGAAGGATTCAACTCATTTTCGAACGTATTCACGCTCACCCCATTAAAATTAAGTCGGAGTACTGACTCTACTGGGTCTTGCGTACTTTCTTCGCAGGTTCCGCCCGCAAGGGTTTTGAAAGTATAGAATAAATCTACTCGCGCATTGTCAAATGGGTCGTTGTTTCCATCTAGAATATCGAAAAGAAACAAGTTTCCATCGCCTGTAACACTTTCAACCTTAAAGTACAAGCCCCGGAAATAATCACGGAAATTGCTGTTGTTGATCAAATTCTCAGAACCTTCTTGATCAACTATTTTTTCTTTGAAATAGCGTTTGGGCATCGTAACTCTCAAGCCTGGGGGCAAGGTTGTGGTGTCGTTCAAAACAATTCCCTCATTGCTCGGTACAAAATTCTCGATGGTCACTAATTTGGGGCCAAGAAAGTCATCAAAGGTTTGCCCTTGATTTGCGTAATAATTTTGGCGCTCTTCAAAGCTAGTTTCAGGATCGAAATCGCGCAGGTAAAATTTAGATTCGTAAATCGAAATATTGATGGGGTCACTGCCATAAATTGAATCCAATTCATAGGTAGTAGTTGAATCCACAGTAGTCGCGGTACTAAAAAAGGGAAGATACAACACCACACTATCCAATTGCGTACAATCACCAAATCGAGGGTCAGTTTCTGCCAAAGTAAGCTGGCTGAGTAAATTTACGTTTGACTTACCGTACACGGGATCATTATATACGCCTAGTTGATAAGCGGGCAGTAAATTGGTCTGAACAGGGAGCAATTTTCGGCTATAGGAAATCACAGAACCTTCGTCATACAATTCTGTGTTGAAGTTTTGGTCTACGATGTCCGATCCTATGGTATTAAAGTCTTCTTCGCAAGATGCGAAAACCACGATTACGACTAAAATTGCCACTAATTTTGGCAATAGATTTTTTATTTTCATAATTCTCTTTAAAACATACGGCTATGATCCAGCCAGTACTTTGTTTTGATAAAAATCTAAATATGCGTCTTGGATGGTTTCTGAATCTTGGTACGGCAACACTGGAATTTCGATGGTTTCGAGATGGTTCTTCAGTGCTTCAGGAATTTCAATTGAATTCACGATGGCGGCATCAGAATTGTCAATCGCAACTTTCATAACATTCACATAATCGGGATGCTTCAAATCTGCAATCTTGTCATCTGCAATACCATCAAAACTCATTTTATCTGTTACCTTTTCATCTAACGTACCATCAAAGCCTTGATTGTACACAGAGGTAACTATTTTACTATTTTCGAAGAGCGGTTCATTGCCGTAATAATTTCTAAGGTACAGTGGTAAAAACGAAGCAAGCCATCCGTGTACATGAATGATGTCAGGAGACCAGTTCAGCTTTTTGACGGTTTCTATTACGCCTTTTGCGAAGAAAATAGCTCGTTCGTCATTGTCTGGGAACAAGGTGCCTTCTTCATCTGCAAAGGTCGCTTTACGCTTGAAGTATTCTTCATTATCGATAAAATACACCTGCATCCGTTCTTTCGGGATAGACGCCACCTTAATGATCAGGGGCATATCCATATCATTGATCACTAAGTTCATCCCCGATAAGCGGATAACTTCGTGCAACTGGTGCCGACGTTCGTTGATGTTACCGTAGCGGGGCATAAAAATTCGGATTTGCCCGCCTTTATTATTGACCATTCTAGGGGCCTCAAACGACATGGAAGAAATCTCGGTCTCCGGGAGGTAAGGAACTACTTCTGAAGACACATACAAGATTCTTTTATCTTTCATAGTATTGGGATATTGATGATGCTGTTTAAAACACGCAAAATTACGAAAATTTATGCAGTTATCGTTCAATAACTTAATTTTGCGGGGTATTAACGAAATTTTATGAAAGTATTTACCACTAAAAAAGAGTTGCAGGAAAAGCTCTATGCAATGCCCATAGAAACCTCTATAGGCTTCGTTCCAACCATGGGTGCACTGCATCACGGTCATATCTCGCTCGTGAAAACAGCGCTAATAGAAAATGACCATGTTGTGGTGAGTATTTTCGTGAATCCTACACAGTTTGACAATACGGGCGATCTCGTGAATTACCCGAGAACCCTAAATGATGATGTGGCCTTGTTGGAAGGATTAAGTTCGAACATAACCGTCTTTGCACCCACCCCAGAAGAAGTTTACGGTACAAACGTGGCTTCAAAACGCTATGATTTTGGCGGAATTGAAAACGAAATGGAAGGCAAACATCGCAAGGGGCATTTTGATGGTGTTGGTACAGTTTTGACCCATCTCTTTCGAATTATTGAACCCAGCAAAGCGTATTTTGGCGAAAAAGATTTTCAGCAACTGCAGATTGCCCGCAAATTGGTACTCATAGAAAACATGCCCGTACAGGTTGTGGGTTGTCCTATTTTAAGAGAATCGAATGGTTTGGCCATGAGTTCCCGAAACAAGCGGCTCACACCTGAACAGCGCGAGCATGCCACTATCATTTATGAAGTCCTAGAACAAACGCGGAAGAATTTTCATCAAGACTCCATTCCAGAATTGACAAAGGCCGCCAAAGAGGCTTTTGAAGGCAATCAATACGTTCAACTGGAATACTTTGATATCGCAGATGTAGATACTTTAACTACCGCGCACAGTAAAGAGGAAGGCCAAAAATACAGGGCTTTTGTCGCAGCTTTTGTCGGTGAAGTTCGCCTAATAGACAACGTCGCACTAAACTAAAGCCCCCCTTTTTGATCGCAATACATTCATAGTTTCGTTTATAAATTCTAATCGTATCTTTGCACCATGCAAATTCATGTAGTAAAATCCAAAATTCATCGCGTAAAAGTAACGGGAGCCGATTTAAATTATATCGGCAGCATCACCATTGATGAAGATTTAATGGATGCCGCGAATATCATTCAAGGCGAAAAGGTTCAAATAGTAAACAACAACAACGGCGAACGCCTAGAAACCTATGCCATTCCTGGCCCAAGAAATAGTGGCGAAATCACACTGAATGGGGCTGCTGCTAGAAAAGTAGCGCCAGGTGATGTTCTCATTCTAATCACTTATGCCCTGATGGATATCGAAGCGGCTAAAACATTCACCCCAGCCCTCGTCTTCCCCAACGAAGAAAACAATCTTCTAAACTAAAGTGAATCGGTCCGTATCGAAATTCTTGAGTATTTTTCTCCCGTTGGCATTGGGGATATTCCTGATTTGGTACGTATTCAATAAATTTACGCCTGCGCAAATTGACGAAGTGGTGTTCCACTTTAGAAACGCCAATTATTCCTGGGTTGCCTTATCTGTTTTTTTAAGTGTTTTGAGCCATTTCATACGTGCTTATCGATGGAGTTTTTTACTTCAGCCCTTGGGCCATGCCCCACAATTAGCCAATAATTTTATGGCAGTTTCTATTGCATACCTCATGAATCTCTTTATCCCAAAAAGCGGAGAAGTTTCTAGGGCCTTAGTGCTGACCAAATATGAAGGAGTCCCTTTTGACAAAGGATTCGGAACGGTTATTTCTGAGCGTTTGATAGACCTCCTGTTATTGGCATTGTTCACCTTTGCAGCACTGTTGGTACAATTTGATGTGCTGTATGCCTATCTCATTGATGTGGTTCCCATCATGCAATTATTTCTGTTTATGTTGGCAGCATTGGTATGTCTAATCGCCTTTATTGCCTTTCTGAAATATTCAAAAAGCGCACTTAGCCTTAAAATAAATACCCTCATCTCTGGACTGAAGGAAGGCATTTGGAGCATTATCCACATGAAACGCAAAGGCGCTTTTATCTTTTGGAGCATCATGATTTGGTTCCTCTATATTGCTTCATTCTATGTGGCCACCCAAGCACTGCCGCAAACGGCATCAATTTCAATGGGGGTAATCATCACCGCATTTGTGGTAGGAAGTTTTACGTTTGGATTTACGAACAGTGGATTTGGCACCTATCCAGCTGCTATCATGGGAATATTACTCGTATTCGGAATTCCTGAAACCATAGGAACTGCCTTTGGATGGATTGTTTGGACCAGCCATATGGTGTATATCATCGCTTCCGGAGGTATTTCGTTCTTGGTGCTCCCCTTCTACAATCGAAATCAACCGAAACAACCAAACTGAAATTAGCTATAAATTTTAGTATCTTTCGGTTTCTAAAAATGAACGGAAACATGAAACGCATTCTCTTATTCTCTATTGCTATAGCGACCGCCTTTTCAACTCTAGCCCAATCAAAAATTCTTTATGAGGAGTTCAATTCTAGTAAACTGGGCGAAACGAGACGATTAAAAATACAATTGCCCCGCGATTACGATTCAAATACAGAAAAAGTATATCCCATCGTTGTGGTATTAGACGCCAATTATCTCTTTGAACCGGTGGCTGGGAATGTAGATTATTTTAGCTATTGGGAAGACATGCCTGAAAGTATTGTAGTAGGCATCATGCAGGGTGACTCTCGTTACGAAGATGGGCAATACGACGATGTTAATTTTATGCCCGAAGACAAAGGAGCCGATTTTTTTGAGTTTATTGGTCTTGAACTATTACCCTACATAGACGACACCTATCGAACTGCGCAATTTACCATAGCCGTGGGACACGATTTTACAGCAAATTTTATCAATTACTATTTGTTCAAATCACCTCCGCTATTCAACGGGTATATCAATCTGAGTCCAGATTTGGCGCCTATGATGGCCGAGCGAATTCCAGAGCGAATTCCTTCTATTGAATCCAAAACATTTTATTATTTAGCCACTGGAACCGACGACATACCAGATCTGATGGAACTCACTACCGAACTAGATGCTTCATTGAAACCCTTGAAGAGCGACAATTTTGATTATCACTTCGATAATTTCGATGGTGCCACCCACTATTCTTTGGTCGCAAGAGCCATTCCGTCGGCCTTAGAAAAAATGTTCGCCGTTTATAGACCGATAAGCAAGCAAGAATTCAATGAAAAGTTGCTAAAAATGGAAACGCCAATTAGCCAGTATCTGTTGGACAAGTATCAAGTAATCGAAGATTTATTCGGACTCACAAATCCCATTCGTGTGAACGATTTTATTGCCACGGCAACGGCAGCAGAAAAGCAAAAGCAATGGGAATCTTTACAAACCATTGCAAGCTTGGCGCAAAAGCAATACCCAGACACAGTGCTGGGCGATTACTACATGGCGCGTGCGTATGAAGAATTAGGAGATCCCAAAAAAGCCATGCGTACCTATCAAAGTGCATTCGATAAAGAAGAGGTCGATTTTATTACCATAGATCTGATGTTAGATAGAGCCGACAAGATCAAAACTGAATTTGGATACTAAACATCGAAACGGTTACTCATAACCCCGATTTGTTTTGTTAGTTGATATGCCGTGGTTGGCACAGAAAATATCGCTAATTTAGCTGTTGCTATGGCCAAGATCAAAACCACCTTTTTCTGTCAAAATTGCGGCGCTCAATTTTCAAAATGGCAAGGACAATGTACTTCTTGTAAAGAGTGGAACACCATTGCCGAAGAAATCATTCAAAAAGCATCTTCTTCTAAAAATGACCGAAGTGTCCTTCCGAAAGACAAAAAACAGCGAATCGCCAAACCTGAGCGTATTGCTGACATCTCTTCTGAAAAAGAAGCACGACTAAACACCAATAACGATGAATTAAACCGCGTCTTGGGTGGCGGTTTGGTACCCGGAAGCCTAACCCTTTTGGGAGGTGAACCCGGCATCGGAAAAAGTACGCTTATGTTGCAAGTGGCATTACAACTGCCCTATAAAACGCTATACGTTTCAGGCGAAGAAAGTGCACAACAGATAAAAATGCGTGCGTCCCGGATTCATCCAGACGCTGAGAATTGTTTTGTACTCACCGAAACCAAAACACAACATATTTTTAGACATATCGCTGAAGTGGAGCCCGATATTGTGGTCATCGATTCGATCCAAACACTTCATACCGATTATATTGAAAGCAGTGCAGGAAGTATTTCGCAGATCAGGGAATGTACCACAGAATTGATCAAATTTGCCAAGGAAACAGCGACCCCTGTTATTTTGATTGGCCATATCACTAAAGACGGAAATATCGCCGGACCCAAAATTTTGGAGCACATGGTAGACACGGTTCTGCAATTTGAAGGCGATCGAAACCACATCTATCGGATTCTACGCGCCAACAAAAACCGTTTTGGAAGCACCAATGAACTGGGTATTTATGAAATGCAGGGCAGTGGATTGAGAGAAGTGAGCAACCCTTCAGAAATTCTGATTTCAAAAAACGAAGAAGATTTGAGCGGAACGGCCATTTCGGCTACCCTCGAAGGTATGCGCCCCTTGATGATTGAAATTCAAGCGCTAGTCTCCAGTGCCGTGTACGGAACACCACAAAGAAGCGCCACTGGATATAATGCCAAACGCCTCAATATGCTCTTGGCGGTACTCGAAAAGCGTGCAGGATTTAAATTGGGTGCCAAAGATGTATTTTTAAACATTACAGGCGGAATTACGGTTGACGACCCAGCAATCGACCTAGCCGTTATAGCTGCCGTACTATCCTCAAATATTGATATTGCCATAGATAAGCGAATGTGTTTTGCTGCGGAAATAGGATTGGCTGGTGAAGTTCGACCTGTAACCCGGGTAGACCAACGTATTTTGGAAGCTGAAAAACTTGGTTTCGAAAGTATCGTGATTTCCAAATATTGCAAATTACCCAAAGAACGTTACGGAATATCTATTATCAAAGTGGCGAAAGTACACGACGTAGTACATCATCTCTTCGGATAAGCTTGGCACTATTTCTGTTACCTATAACGTATGAAGATTCTTCGGCATGTTTTACTTTTGTCTCTAATAACCTTGATCACCATCGGGTGCAGTGAGGTTCGTAAAGTAACGGATGTAATAACCAATCCAACCGCCCGTGAGGTCTACACTCGCCAATTCGAAAAAAACGATTCATTGTTGAAACAATGGAGTGCTGCATTCATAAAAGCCCAAGAAGATAGTCTACTCATAACCCAGCCCTATGCTGAAAGTGGCGTTTTCTCTGAAGACACATATAACGTGCACGCCTATACCCTCCAATTGCGCGAAGGCGAACGATTGATTGTTGAAGTACGTACGCAGCCCGATTCTGTTCGTACATTCATCGACCTCTTCGAACAACCTTCAGAAACCACAACAAGAGCTACAAAACTTCATACGCTAGATCAAGACAGTACCCGACTGCAATACACCATCAAAAAGTACGGGTATTATAAAGTATTGGTACAGCCCGAAATGGGACAGCAGGTGCCATTTCAGCTAAAAATATACACCCAACCGTCTTATGCCTTTCCGGTTCAAGACGCTACCAATAAGAACGTACAAAGTTTTTGGGCAGCCCCAAGAGATGGTGGAAGGCGGTCACACGAAGGCATCGATATTTTTTCACCGAGAGGCACACCGGTTTTGGCAGTGACAGACGGAAGAATTTCGTCTACTGGCAATCGTGGTTTAGGAGGAAAACAAGTATGGCTGCGTGACGGCCTTTTCGGAAAAACGATGTATTATGCTCATTTAGATAGCATTGCGGTTCGAGAAGGAGAACGGGTAACCGTAGGTGACACCCTAGGTTTTGTGGGAAATACAGGCAACGCAAAAACAACGGCGCCCCATTTACATTTCGGCGTCTACAAACGAGGTGCCGGTCCGGTAGACCCGTATCCCTATGTAAAGATCACTGAAGTCCCTGAAATCAGCTCCCAAAACGAAGTGAGCGCAGGAATAATTCGCAACAACAAAACGCCAATCCATCAGGGGCCTTCGGCAGCCTTGGATGAAATCGGCACGCTCAATAAAAATGATACCATATCCATTCTTGGCTTACATCGCAACTGGTATCATGTGAAGGTAAAAAACAACCAAAAAGGTTTTGTGGAGCAAAAACGTATTGCACCAATCAATTCAAATTAACAAATCTTTGGGGCTTTCAGAGAGGAACACCGTGTATCTTTAAATAAAAAACAAGACCACATGTCAATCTTCTCTAAAATTAAAGAAACCTTTGCTGTACTTAAAGCCGTTGATGTTCAGGCTATTGCCAAACTCTCCCAAAAAATCGATCTAGGAGAAGTGATGAAAACTGTTGGCGAATTGGACGATCGGCAAATGGCAGGTTTAATGCGAATGCTGAAAACCAAAGCGCGCAAAGGCCAACATAAATTACCTCCCATTGATGGCGATTTTTACGACCTCAGCTTAAAACTTACTCCAGAACAACGTAAGATCCAGTTGAAAGTTCGTCAGTTTATGGAGAAAGAAATTAAGCCAATTGCCAACGATTTT
>JAWWCH010000021.1:0-12441 GCA_033720575.1 Marinirhabdus sp. | reverse complement strand
TTTTTCTGCTTGTCCGGCCCAATCGTCTCGTTTTGCGCGACCAGGGAACTCTCCAATAATTTCGTCTAACAGGTCGTAATCTTGATCTTTCATATTGCTTACCTGCTCATAGGTATAAATACCCAATTGATGTAGTTTTTGTTCCATTACTGGACCAACACCACTAATTTTCTTCAGATCATCTGCTGTCTGTGTATTTGGATCATACGTCCCAATTCGATTTAGCATCGCATCTACCTGATCCTTCTTGTATTCGGTATCTAACAGTGCTTCAGCATTTACAGTCTCTTTGTGATCGTCTGAAGCCGAAGTGTCAACTACAGTGACACCATCTGCATGAGAAATGTTTGCGGCTGGCTCTCTTACAATCGGATCATAATGTTTCGCATCATCTCCATACTTAGCACGCAATTTTTTGTATTTACTTCCAGATGATTTCAAAATAGATTTTACTTCAGCCTGTGCAATTACTGGGAATGTTCTAGCGTACAATAAGAAAAGTACGAAGAAAAATCCGATGGTTCCAATAAAGATACCAATATCAACAAAGGTTGGTGAGAACATCGTCCATGAAGATGGTAGGTAATCACGGTGCAATGAAGTCACGATAATCACAAAACGCTCAAACCACATTCCGATGTTTACCACAATAGAAATAAAGAAGGAGAACATGATACTTCTTCTCAATTTTGGGAACCACATAAACTGTGGTGAGAATACGTTACACGTCATCATGGCCCAGTACGCCCACCAATACGGTCCGGTAGCACGGTTCAAGAATGCGTATTGTTCATACTCTACTCCAGAATACCAAGCAATAAATAGCTCAGTGATATATGCCACACCAACAATAGAACCTGTAATCATGATTACAATGTTCATTAATTCGATGTGCTGTATCGTGATGTAATCTTCAAGGTTGGACACCTTTCTCATGATAATAAGAAGGGTATTTACCATGGCAAATCCAGAGAAAATCGCTCCCGCAACAAAGTACGGTGGGAAGATCGTGGTATGCCAACCTGGTATCACCGACGTTGCAAAGTCAAACGATACAATGGTGTGCACCGAAAGTACCAACGGTGTTGCCAAACCTGCCAAAACCAAAGACACTTCTTCAAAGCGTTGCCAATCTTTCGCGCGACCAGACCATCCAAAAGACAGAATGCTGTACACACGTTTTGTAAAAGGGGTAATTGCTCTATCACGAATCATAGCGAAATCAGGAAGTAGCCCCGTCCACCAGAACACCAATGAAACAGAAAGATACGTTGAAATCGCAAATACGTCCCAAAGCAGTGGTGAGTTAAAGTTCACCCATAGCGAACCAAATTGGTTCGGAATTGGAAGTACCCAATACGCCAACCATGGACGACCCATGTGAATGATCGGGAACAATCCTGCCTGGATTACCGAGAAAATTGTCATGGCTTCCGCAGAACGGTTAATTGCCATTCTCCATTTTTGGCGGAATAATAAGAGTACCGCAGAAATCAACGTTCCTGCGTGACCAATACCTACCCACCAAACGAAGTTGGTAATATCCCATGCCCAGTTTACGGTTCGGTTTAATCCCCAAACCCCAATACCAGTTGAGACCGTGTAAATAATGCACCCAATTCCCCACAAAAAGGCAATTAAGGCAATGGTAAACACTATCCACCAGGATTTATTGGCTTTTCCTTCCACAGGAGCAGCCACATCCACGGTTACATCGTGGTAGTTTTTATCTCCTATAACTAAGGGTCTTCTAATAGGTGCTTCGTAATGCGACGCCATATCTATATAATCTATTACTTAGTTAGTTATGCTTCGTTTGTATTTCTCACTTTTGTCTGGTAAACGACGTTAGGTTTGGTACCCACGGCTTCCAACAAGTGATACATACGTTCATTTTTCGTTAATTCATGAATTTCACTGTCATGGTCATTGATGTCACCGAACTTAATCGCTCCGGTTTCACATGCTGCAGAACATGCCGTTTTAAATTCACCATCTTTAATTGGTCTTCCGTCACGCTTTGCATCCAAAATAGTTTTTTGCGTCATCTGGATACACATCGAACATTTCTCCATCACACCTCGGCTTCGAACCACAACATCTGGGTTCAATACCATTCTACCCAAGTCATTGTTCATGTGGTAATCGAACTCGTCATTCTCAGCGTATAAGAACCAGTTGAATCGACGTACCTTGTACGGACAGTTGTTTGCACAATATCTTGTACCTACACATCGGTTATATGCCATGTGGTTTTGACCTTGGCGACCGTGACTGGTAGCAGCAACCGGACAAACCGTTTCACACGGAGCGTGGTTACAGTGCTGACACATCACCGGCTGGAAGGCAACCTGCGGATTTACAGATGGGTTTTCCATTTCACCATATTCAGAAAGCGAACTTCCTAAACCTGAAATATTTTCTTTCTTTTCCAAGTCGCTTTCAAAACTTTCCTCGGAAGAGTAATATCTGTCAATACGTAACCAGTGCATATCGCGACTCTTACGCATTTCAGCTTTACCTACAACCGGTACGTTATTCTCAGCATGACACGCAATCACACATGCGCCACAACCGGTACAGGCATTTAAATCTATAGATAAATTGAAGTGGTGACCAATTGAACGATCAAATCCTTCCCAAAGATCTGCGTCAGGTGATGTCACCGGAATTTCTTGGTGATCTTTAGACACCTCTGGAATCGGGTTCCAATAGTGCTTATCTTTTGTATTGAATATTTCTAGTGTGGTTTCTTTAATAATGTCACGACCCATCATGGTGTTGTGTAGCTGTACACAAGCAAACTCATGAATACCAGCCGCTTTTTCAACAGAAACCCCCGTTTGCACTGCACTAAAATTATTGTACAGTTTGTAGGCATTCACACCGGTCTGCATTTCTTCCTGGATTCCGATTTTCTGTCCATATCCAAGAGCAAGTCCGATAGATCCTTTCGCCTGACCAGGTTGAATCAACGCCGGTACATTTTCAAGGGTAACACCATTCATGGTCACATTTACGTAGCTACCGTTCAATCCGCCATTGGCTACATTGAAGTTTTCGATACCCATTGCTTCAGCATCTGCTGCCGAAATGGTCACGTAATTGTCCCAAGATGTTCTGGTGATTGGATCAGGCAATTCTTGTAACCAAGGATTGTTTGCCTGATTACCGTTTCCTAAACCAGTTTTAGTATATAACGTAAGCTCCATTCCTCCAGATTGAGTAGCATTTGATAATGCCCCGTTGGAGGTAGAAGATTCTAGTTGTAATTCATTGCTGTTCATGGTTTCTGCATCAGAATCTACTGCTGCAGTACTTTCAACAACACCATCATGTAAGGCTTGGTTCCAAGAGCTACCTCCCAAAACAGAACCTTCCATATATTCTTTTAGGTAATCGTAATAGTTTTTATCTGAACGGCCCGTCCAATTCAACATACATTGTTGGAATTGACGCGTATTGAACAATGGCTTGATGGTAGGTTGCATCAAACTAAAAGTTCCTTTCTTCAACTGTACATCTCCCCAAGATTCTAAATAATGAGGAACAGCTGCAACCATTTTCGCTTTTGTTGCCGTTGCATCAGGTTTCATAGCAAAAGCCAATGAAAGCTCCAATTTATCGTAGGCTTCGGCAAATTCAGAATGTGGGAAAGAATACACCGGATCTACACCTACGGTAATCAATCCTTGAACGCTTCCTGAGACCACACCATTCATCACCTTCATCACCTCTTGGGTGTTCCCCATGGCAGTCATTTTTGGCTTGGCGGTATCCATAACCACACTATTGGCATTGTAATTCAACGCCATGGTCTGTGCTTGCACATCTGGCAACCCAGTGATCACTACTCCTTTACTACCTGCTTTCTGTAAGTGTGCTTTTGCCTTGGCAACTGCAGCAGCCACGTTTTCAGGCAGACCCGAAGTGCCACCACCGGTAAGCGCTTTCAACACCATTAGTTGTTGTGAAGGCGTTACAGGCACACGAACATCGGCATTTGCTCCAGCAAGGCTCATATTTGCTTCAAACTGGTAGTGCTTGCTCATTTTTCCGTTCTTCGGAATACGACCTTTTGCATATCCAGCTTCGTATCCACCGCCTTGCCAATCTCCAATGAAATCGGCACCCACAGATACAATCACTTCAGCTTTACTGAAATCGTAATCTGCCAAACCTCGAGTCCCATATTTATTTTGGAACGCATCCAAGGCTTCTGAAGAAGACACCGAATCATAGATGACATGGCGTACATTTGGGTATTGCGCAGTAAATTCTTTAATTAATTTTGACGTAGAAGGGCTAGCAAACGTTTGTGTTAGCAACACGATGTTCTTACCCGACATAGCGTTCATTTTTTCAGCAACTTTGGTGTCGAATTCACTCCATGTTACATCAGCTCCATCAATCATCGGATTTTGAACTCGGTTTTTGTCGTACATAGACAACACTGAAGCATGCACTCGGGCGTTTACGCTTCCACCGTTTTTCGCCAAATCATTTCTTTCAATCTTGATTGGGCGACCTTCACGTGTTTTTACCAATACATTGGCAAAATCGAAACCGTCGGCCATGGTAGTGGCATAGTAATTTGCAACACCAGGAACAATTTCATCGGGTGCAACAACGTAAGGAATCGATTTAATCACCGGACCTTCACATGCGGCCAAAGAGGCAGCTGCGGTAGAAAATCCAACGTACTTTAAGAAATCGCGACGTGTAGTTGAAGACGCTTCCAAGGTTTCTTTGTCACCCAAAAAGTCATCTGTAGGAATAGGCTCTACAAATTCGTTTTGCTTTAAGGTTTCAACGATTCCGTTGTTCTCGTCTAGCTCTTCAACACTTTTCCAGTATTTCTTGTTTGATGTCATAATCTTATCTGAAATAGTATGATTCAATTTTAGTAGTGGCACTTACCACATTCCAATCCACCCATTTGAGCAGCTGTTAGCTGATCAACACCATATTTCTTAGAAAGCTGTTCGTGGATTTCTTTATAATATTCGTTTCCGGCAACATTCACGTTGGTCTCACGGTGACAGTTGATACACCATCCCATGGTCAGTGGCGAATATTGATACATGATTTCCATTTCTTCAACGGGTCCGTGACATGTCTGACACGCTACTCCAGCCACGGTTACGTGTTGCGAGTGGTTGAAATAGGCAAAATCGGGGAGGTTGTGAATACGCACCCACTTTACTGGCTCCGTTTCACCTGTATACGATTGTGTAGCTTCGTCCCAGCCCACGGCCTTGTATAATTTTTTAATTTCCGCATTATAGTCAACCCCGAACTCTTCCTGACCCATTGCGTAGGTGTCTTCTGAAACTTCAGCAATGTTCTTGTGACAGTTCATACAAACGTTCAACGAAGGAATCCCTGAATGCTTGCTCTTTCTTGCCGAAGAGTGGCAGTACTTACAGTCAATTTGGTTCTCACCTGCGTGAATTCTGTGCGAATAGTGAATAGGCTGTACTGGAGCATATCCTTGGTCTACCCCTACCTGCATGAAATAGCCATACATAAAGTATCCTGCCGTAAGTAACAGCAAAATTGCTGACACCAATACCAAAAATTGGTTTTCAACAAAGGCTTTCCAGATCGGTGTGCGTTTTGGCGCTTCCGGATATTCAACTCCGTTGGCTGCAGCAATTTTCTTCAGCGTACCATTCACCAAGAACAACATGATCACCAACAACAAGAACACCAAGGCCAAGGCCCCTAAGATGATATTGTTTGACACACCATCATTTGAAGGCGCTATGGGACCAACCGCAATGTCTCCTTCGCCACCACCAGTGTCCTTAGGAACAGACACATAGGCCAAAATATTATCGATATCGGTGTTGCTCAATCCTGGGAAGGCTGTCATTACCGATTTGTTGTATTCTTCAAAAATTGCAACCGCCTGTGCATCACCAGAAGCGATTAGCTCTTGGCTATTCTTAATCCATTTGTACAACCATTCACGGTCGTATTTGTCAGTAACTCCAAATAGCGCTGGCCCGGTCGCTTTCTTGTAGCGTTTGTGGCAAGCCGCACAATTTGAATTGAACAAGGCCTTTCCTGCTTCTGCGTCACCCACACCATCAGCCGCAGGGGTTGCCGCTTCAGCTTCTGCAGCTACAGCCGTAGTATCAGCTTGCGCAATGATGTGATTCGAAAAAGTTAGAAGGACTGCCAATAGCACAAGAGATACTATTGAGGATAGATTTGTAAACTTCACCTTTTGCATACTAATGGTTAATTGTTGGCAATAGTTTGGCACGTAATTGGTTATATACCTACCGAACTTCAACGTCGGTTTCGTACCGTAAATAACTGTGCAAAAGTACGTGTTTCTACCAATTTTCTAAATCTAAATAAACTGTTAATTACTAATTTATACTAATTCTAAATAATATATTTGACTTTGGAAATGCCATTAACATTTACCTTTGCAACAACAACAAGAACTTATGAAAAACAGGAACCCATTCAAAGCATTGATCGTTGTGATTCTAATTTGCTGTGCTACGGAAATTTCCCTAGCCCAACAGGCAACGGTTACCGTGAATCAAGACGACAGAATTCCAGAGCTTTTATCGCTCAAAAAGAGCTTAGAGAAGGAAAACAAGCTCACTTCTGGTTTTACCATTCAATTGTATTACGGAGACCTCAACCAAGCAAACAGTGTGTTACGCCAGTACAAGGGAAGTTATAGTGCTTGGCCGGTCACTTTGGAATACGAAACTCCAAATTATAAGGTATGGGCGGGTGATTTTGCTTCCAGACTAGAGGCGGAACGCGCATTGATTGAAATCAAAAAGAAATTTGATAGCGCCTTTATCCTGCCGCGAAAATAATTCGGTTAAACACATAAAAAAAGGCCTTCAGCAAAACTGAAGGCCTTTTTTTATATACTGAATTCAATCGTTATTTCAGCTTTTTCTTAACGGCTACCTCTTGGAAACCTTCTATCACGTCTCCAATCTGGATATCGTTGTAGTTCTTGATCTGTATACCGCAATCGTAGCCTTTCGAAACTTCTTTTACATCGTCTTTAAAACGCTTCAGGGAATCTAATTCACCTGTGTGTACCACTACACCTTCACGTATCAATCGGATACCATTGTTTCGTATAATTTTTCCACTGGTGACCATACAACCGGCAATGGTACCCACTTTAGAAATCTTGAAGGTTTCTCTAATTTCAGCAGTACCCGTAATCTCTTCTTTCATCTCTGGAGACAACATGCCTTCCATCGCATCTTTCAGGTCATTGATCGCCGCATAAATAATGGAGTAGGTTCTAATGTCGATTTCTTCCTTATCGGCTATCTGACGTGCATTCCCCATTGGGCGAACGTTAAATCCGATAATGATCGCATCTGAAGCCGAAGCCAAGAGCACATCGCTCTCTGTAATCGGCCCTACTGCCTTATGGATTATATTTACTTGGATTTCATCCGTTGACAATTTCTGGAACGAATCTGTCAAGGCTTCCACCGAACCATCCACATCCCCTTTCAGGATAATGTTCAGTTCTTTAAAGTCGCCCAACGCAATTCGTCGTCCAATTTCGTCTAATGTAATGTGTCGCTGTGTTCTTACCGACTGCTCACGTTGCAATTGCGTACGCTTATTGGCAATATCTTTTGCTTCTCGCTCGTCTTCAAACACGTTGAACTTGTCACCTGCCTGCGGCGCACCATCCAGACCGAGTATTGAGACTGGGGTAGATGGTCCTGCTTGTTTCACGTTATTACCACGTTCATCCTGCATCGCTTTTATCTTCCCACTATGTTGCCCTGCAAGTACGTAATCACCAATTTCTAGTGTACCTCCTTGTACCAAGATTGTAGATACATATCCACGACCTTTATCCAAGAATGCTTCTACTACCGTACCATTGGCCTTCTTGTCTGGATTTGCCTGTAATTCAAGCAATTCTGCTTCAAGCAATACTTTCTCCAAAAGTTCTTTGACACCTTCACCCGTTTTTGCTGAAATATCTTGAGATTGGATCTTTCCACCCCAATCTTCAACCAATAGGTTCATTTGTGCTAAACCTTCTTTGATCTTATCTGGATTTGCTGTAGGCTTATCTATTTTATTTATGGCGAAAACGATGGGAACACCTGCCGCTTGTGCGTGACTAATGGCTTCCTTGGTCTGTGGCATGATATCATCATCTGCCGCCACAACAATAATGGCAAGGTCTGTTACCTGAGCACCTCTGGCACGCATGGCGGTAAACGCTTCGTGACCTGGTGTATCCAAGAATGCAATTTTTTGTCCGTTTTCCAATTGAACCCCATAGGCTCCAATGTGCTGTGTAATTCCGCCACTCTCACCCGCAATTACATTTTCTTCTCGAATGTAATCCAACAACGACGTCTTACCGTGATCTACGTGCCCCATCACCGTTACGATTGGCGCTCTGGCTACTAGATCTTCTGGCGCATCTTTTTCCTCGAAAACCGATTCTTCGATATCTGCGGTTACAAATTCAACTTCATAGCCAAATTCTTCCGCGACAATGGTCAATGTTTCAGCATCAAGACGCTGGTTCATGGTTACCATCATTCCGAGCGACATACACGCAGAAATCACTTTGGTTACCGGAACATCCATCATGGTAGCAACTTCACTAACGGTAACAAATTCGGTTACTTTTAGCAACTTGCTTTCCAGTTCTTGTTGTGCCAATTCTTCCTCCGACTTCTGACGGTGGCTATCTCGTTTTTCACGACGGTATTTGGCTCCTTTACCTTTAGACGACTTCCCTTGCAGTTTCTCGAGGGTTTCGCGTACTTGTTTTTGGATTTCTTCTTCCGTAGGCTCTTCTTTTGGAACGTTTGAACGTCCTTTTCCTTTGCCTCGGTTATTGCTATAGCCCCCACTAGTGCCGGGACCTTTACTTATTCTTCTACGGCGACCGCGTTTTTCCTTGTCGTCGGTCTTCTTAACCGGCTTTTTCTTTTCAGGCTTCTTGAATTGAGAAAGATCAATTTTCTTTCCTGTGAAGTTAGGACCGTCTAATTTTTTATAATTGGTTTCAACCACATCACTTCCGGATGTTGGCTCTCCCTTTTTCTCTTTGGATTCAGATTTCGCAGGAGCCTCTTCAACAGGAGCTGCTTTTTTCTCAGCTGGTGCCTTGGTCTCCTCTTTTACCTCTGGCTTGTCAGCGGTAGCTGCAGCAGGTTTCTCTGCTTTCTTGGTTTCGGCCTCCGGTGCTTTTTCTTCTACTTCCTTCTCTTTAGCAGCGGGCGCGTCTTCTTTCTTCTCTTCCTTTTCTTTCTTATTTCCGTCAAGATCGATCTTGCCCACTTTTTTGAGCCCACCTAGATTTGCTTCGGCCTTCACTACCTTTTTGGCTTCTTCTTTCTGCGCGGCTTCTTCCATTTCACGTTCGCGTTCAAGTCGCAACTCTTCTTTCTCCTTGCGCTTTTCTTCACCAACTTCTTTGGAAGCTACTTTCTTGCTCTTGTCTGTTTGGAATTCTTCAAACAGCACTTCATATTCTTCACCAGTAATCTTGGTGGTAGGACGTGCCTCCACCTCATAGCCTTTGGAACCTAAAAATTCCACGGCTCGATCTAGCGAGATATTGAATTCGCGCAGTACTTTGCTAAGCCTCATTGTTTTTGTTTCAGCCATAAAAATGCTTCCTTTTTTTCTAAAGTGTTGTAAAAGTAATTAAAATGTGTGCTCCGTTAAAACTACTTTTCAAATTCTTCTTTTAATATATTCACCACTTCTTGTATGGTTTCCTCTTCTAGATCGGTACGTTTTACCAAATCTTGAATATCTTGTTCTAACACACTTTTTGCGGTATCCAGTCCAATTTTCTTGAACTCATTGATCACCCACTCTTCAATTTCATCAGAGAATTCTTTCAATTCTACATCCTCTTCTGCTCCTTCACGAAGCACGTCAATCTCGAATCCGGTTAACTGACCCGCCAATCTGATGTTATGTCCGCCACGTCCAATTGCCTTTGAAACTTCTTCTGGCTTCAAAATCACCTCTGCTCTTTTTGTTTCTTCGTCAATCTTAATGGAAGTCACGCGTGCAGGACTCAATGCTCTTGTAATAAAGAGATTTATATTGTTGGTATAGTTAATCACATCAATGTTTTCGTTCCCCAACTCACGAACAATTCCGTGAATTCGGCTTCCTTTCATACCCACACAAGCTCCTACTGGGTCTATTCGGTCATCATAACTGTCTATAGCCACTTTTGCCTTTTCACCAGGAATACGCACTACTTTTTTCACCGTTATGAGTCCATCAAATACTTCCGGGATTTCCTGCTCGAATAGTTTTTCGAGGAACAATGGATTTGCGCGAGACATAATAATGGCTGGCTTGTTTCCTTTCAGTTCAACGCTTTCGATAATTCCACGTACGTTATCTCCTTTACGGAAAAAATCGGATGGAATCTGTTTGTCTTTCGGAAGGATGATTTCATTGCCTTCATCATCGAGCAGAATAACCGCTCTGTGACGGATGTGATGTACTTCCGCCGTATATATTTCACCTTCAAGGTCTTTAAATTGCTTGTAGATGATGGTGTTGTCGTGTTCGTGAATTTTTGAAATTAGGTTTTGACGAAGCGCCAGAATAGAACGACGTCCTAGGTCCATAAGCTTCACCTCTTCCGAAACATCCTCACCTACTTCAAAGTCATCTTCGATTTTACGTGCTTCGGTTAAGGAAATCTCTTCATTAGGGTCTTCTACTTCACCATCTGCGACCACCACTCTATTTCTCCAAATCTCTAAATCTCCCTTATCTGGGTTTACGATGATATCAAAGTTATCATCACTACCAAATTTCTTTTTTAAAGCATTACGAAAAACCTCTTCCAGTATCGCCATGAGCGTTACTCTATCTATCTGTTTATCATCTTTAAATTCAGAAAATGAATCAATTAATGCTAAATTTTCCATGGCATCTTAATTAAATTTTATCATAACTTTTGCTTCAACAATATCGTTGTACGGTATTACCGCTTCCTTTTTTACGGTCACTTTGCCCTTACCTACCGGCTTTGGCTCGCGCGCTTTCCAATGGAGTGTTATTTCTTCATCTGTAGCATCGGTAAGTATGCCTTCTATGGTATCACTTTCGGTTTTCACCTGAAGACTTCGCCCCACATTTTTTTTGTACTGTCTGATCATTGTCAGGGGTTCAGAAACACCTGCTGAATGAACTTCCAAAGAAAAATCCTGCTCTTCTCTATCTAAATTGTGCTCTATGGCACGACTCACATCTATACAATCTTGAACAGATACACCCGTGTCACCATCAAGCACCACCCGTATTTGGTTGGCATCTGAAATACTAAGGTCAATCAAAAACAGGGAAGGCTTTTCTGCCAGGGCTTCGTTCAATAATTCTTCTACTCTTTCTCGCATTGAATTTTGGCTATAAAAAGAGGGGACTTTTGGTGTCCCCTCTACTAGTTGCGTATCAAATTCGGTGCAAATATACTACAATTTTCAGAATTAAAAAAAGAAACTCCCAACGATTAATTTTTGTATCTTCCTGATAGTTAATTCACCAAAATTCCATTTATGAAACGTATCCTTGTTCCCACAGACTTTTCTCCCCAAGCTGAAAACGCCTTGAAAGTAGCTGCACAATTGGCCCGTAATAGTGGTGCAGAAATCTATCTCGAGCATTCATTAGACTTACCCGCAAACCTCGTTACTTCTGGGAGTTCAAGCGCCAAACCTGAATCCATTTACTTTATGCGATTGGCCGAAAAGAACTTTGAGGAGCTACTGAAAAAGGACTTTCTCTTCGACTTATCCATTCACGAAGCCATTGGTCACGATGAAATTTACAACGATGTGAAATTAACCGTGAAAGAAAAAGATATAGACCTCATTGTCATGGGCTCTCACGGTACCAGTGGGTTCAAAGAAATGTTTATAGGAAGTAATGCCGAGAAAGTGGTACGTACCTCAGACATTCCGGTACTGGTAATCAAGAACAACCACGACATATTTAAGGTAACCGATTTTGTGTTTGCAACAGACTTTACGGAAGAATGCCGGAAACCTTTTGACCAAGCACAAAAATTTGCAAAAGATGTGGGCGCTAAGATACATTTGCTCTATGTGAATACGCCGGCCGATTTCAAAACAAGTGATGTTGCGGATGCGATGATGGAATCGTTTTTAAAGGGAATGGGAGCAGAAAATTATACCATAAATACCTATAACCACACGAGCGTGGAGAAAGGAATTCTCGGTTTTGCGCAAAAAATTGGTGCGCAACTCATCGGCATGAGTACCCACGGTAGAAAGGGATTGTCGCACTTTTTCAACGGCAGCGTGAGCGAAGATTTAGTGAACCACGCCAAGATGCCAGTCATTACTTTTAAAATTTAATTCAAATATGCCCGTTATAAAAGACAACAAACCCCAAGTTTTTATG
>JAWWCH010000020.1:0-13072 GCA_033720575.1 Marinirhabdus sp. | reverse complement strand
TGTAAATTGGTGGTCAGCGTATTCATCATCACCACTTCACTTGGTTTGGCACCCACGATTTCTGCCATGGTTTCGGTCAGGAACTCATGATACGGCAACCACGGGTTTTTTGCATCGGTGTGTCCTTCAACACCATGCACTGCCCAATCATTTAATTCTTGCTGGATGTATTCTTGCGTGCGTTTGGGCTGTAGGCCAAGGGAGTTTCCGCAGAGGTAAATCAGCGGATTACCATCTTTGTCTGCGGGAAGTAAAAATTCATCCCGATACGAATGTAGCGGGTCTTCGGCGTCACATTGTTTTGCATATGCTAAGCTGTTCTGCATTATCTGTTAACTGAAATATTTGTGAAATAAAGTTTAAAAGTACCGGTACTGTCTTTGTGCATGGTAGGTAAAATTATACCGTTAACTTCCTTATAGTCTTCAAAAGTAGTAACCATAGAAGGAGTTTCTGAACCTCCTTTTCTATAGACCCATTCACGAATTACATAATCATCATCGTAATAAAAATCATAAGCGTCACCAGGCGTGTATCCGCCATTATCGCCATATTGTACCGTTAGCATGTCTACCGTTTCTTTTGAAATTGGAGCTTGTACTTCTTTTGTTTCGGTGAATTGTGTGCCTTCATCCCAAACTAATTTGTATGGGGCCAGTAACCAATAGCTGTCGTTTACAAACCCCTGATCGGTTTGCATGGCTGTACTATCCATTTGCTTGCGGTTGTACGAAACCGTGTCTTTGTTCCCAAGGAAAGTAACGTCATTTGTTGTAGGGTTCCATTTCCAAGAACGTTCAAAATGGCTATCGCCTCGATCTACGTTGAACGTGAAACTAATTTCTTTGACATCGTCCCATTCAGAGATATTCACCTTATCTGCAATTTTATCTACTGTATGCACCTTTTCCGAAACATTTTCCTCTTGGGCAGTTTCAGCAGGTTCAGACTTTTTACCGGTTTCTTGGCAACTTAACACACTGATAAGGCCGATAAATAAAGCGAGCAATCGTATCATTACTATAGGTTTGTTGTAAAAATAAGGAAAGTATTTTTTGGGGACATATATTTCGTAACTTTAATGAATGGAAAAGACAAAAGAATATTCAAACGGTGAAGTTACCGTACTTTGGAAACCGGGATTATGTGTGCATTCTACAAAATGTGTTCACGGACTTCCGAATGTATTCAAACCCAAAGAAAAACCTTGGGTACAGGTAGATAACGCGTCTACTGCAGCTATAATAGATACCGTGAAGGCTTGTCCGAGTGGTGCATTGAGCCATTACATTAACAGTGTGGGTCCTTCAGAAATAGATTAAGAAATGAAAAAAGAAACGACAACGATTGAAGTTATGAAAGATGGTCCCTTATTGGTCATGGGGGCAGTTAGCATTACCCATGATGATGGCCGGGAAGAGCAAAAACAGAAACGGACCGCCTTTTGCAGATGCGGACAAAGCAGCAACCAACCGTTTTGTGATGGTTCCCATAATGCCTCGTGATGAATTTGGAAATATCAGAAAATACGGAACAAAATAGGTTTGAGGCAAAAATAGGTGATAAGAAAGCTATTTTAGAGTTTATTCGCAGCGATGGCAAAATGTATCTTACCCATACTGAAGTACCTAAGCAGCTTGAAGGCAATGGAGTTGGTTCTGCCTTGGTTGAACATGCGCTAGCTGTTATTGAAGATGAAAAGAGAAAATTGGTGCCTTCGTGCCCATTTGTTGCCTCCTATGTGGAAAAGAATCCAGAATATGTACATCTGTTAGCAGGGCACAATAATAAGTAAACCCCTTGAAAATGCCGAACTGTACGGGATTCAAGGGGTTTTTCGTGTGTCGGATTTCAATTAATCTACTGCATCTTCTACGTCATCCGCTACTTCTTCTACTGCCGATTTCTCTCTGCAGCTCGTAAAACTTGTGGCAGTGGCTGTTAACAAACCAGCGGCCAAAATAAGGGTCAAAAATCTTTTCATGTGTTAGGGTTTTAGTGAATGTTTATTTGAATTGGTGTGCTATGGGCGTCTGCCTGTTGCCAATCTGTATAATATCCCGATGATTGCAAGTACCAATAAGATATGGATTAGACTTCCAACGGCTTCTCCAAAGCCAAAATATCCTACTAGCCAGCCAATGATTAATATAACTACGATCAGCCAAATGATATCACTCATGATGTATGGTTTTATTGATTATGAATTAAAGATACGCCTAATTTGAAACCGCTTTCGGTTTTTAACCCGCAATTAACCTACTGTGTTAAAAGCTTGCTAACTAAAAGTGATCCGGGTTTTTAAGGATTTTAGCAGCCCGTTCCTTTAGGGCCGATAAGTCTTGAGGCGACTTCTTTTCCAATAAAGAGAGCATCATGTTCATGCGATGATTGTTCTTGAAATGTGCTCTTTTGTCGTCTAGAAAGTTCCAATATAAACTGTTGAACGGACATGCATCCTCTTCTGTTTTTTTCGATACATTGTAATGGCAATCTTTACAATAATTGCTCATCTTGTTGATATAGCTGCCGCTAGATACATAGGGTTTTGTGGCCACAATTCCGCCGTCAGCGAATTGAGACATACCTCGGGTATTCGTAATTTCAACCCACTCTATAGCATCTATGTATATCCCCAAATACCACGAATCTACCTCGTCGGGATTGCATTGGGTGAGCAAAGCAAAGTTGCCGGTAATCATTAACCGTTGAATGTGGTGCGCATAGGCGTGGTCTAGACTCTGTTTTATGGCATGGTGAAGACAATTCATCTTCGTTTCTCCCGTCCAGTAAAAATCAGGCAGTTTGTTGGTGTTCTCTAATGCATTCAACGAGGCATAGTCTGGCATCTCCTTCCAATAGATTCCCCGCATATATTCGCGCCAACCCAAAATTTGGCGTACAAATCCTTCAACTTGGGAGATGTCGATTTCATCTTTGTGTTCTCGCCAATAGCCCACTACCGAATCGATGACCTCTCGTGGATGCAGCAACTTAGCGTTCATGGCGAATGACAATCTGGAATGAAACAAAAACGTTTCATCGGTGTGCATGGCATCTTGGTAATCACCAAAATGCACAAGCAGCTGTTTGCAGAAATAATTCAACACCTTCAATGCGTCTGCACGCGAAGTGGGCCAGCTAAAGTTGGTTTCTTCAATAGTGCCAAAAAAGTCGATTTTAGTATTTCGGATGCGTTCAACAGTTTTTGATACGTCTTTTCGAAAGCCACGTTCGTGTGGAATTTCAGGTTCGCCCTTCCATTTGTTTCTGTTGCTTTTATCGTAGTTCCATTTTCCGCCCTCGGGATCGGTATCATTTACCATCATAATGCTATGCTTTTTGCGCATGTGACGATAAAAATATTCCATGGTCATTTCCTTCTTCCCCTTATAGAAGTTGGCCAACTCATTTCGTTCGGTTAGAAAATGTTCGGTGTCAAAAGCTTCGGTTTGAAACTGTTTTTCGGAGGAATCCTTTTCAACTTGCTGGCAGAATGCTTTCAATTGTTCATCGAGGCGGAGCTCATCGGGTAGTTGGTACTCAAATTTTTCGATGTCGTGCGATTCGATGAGATGTTTTAGGTTTTTCACCAAATCCTGTGTGTTATCTGTATGGTCTAACTGATAATAGACCACTTCATGGCCACGGTCTTTGAGCCAATTTGCAAAATGCTCCATCGCTTTAAAAAAAGCAACCAATTTCTGAATATGATGTTTTACATAATCAGTTTCTTGTCGCATTTCAGCAATGAAATAGAGCACATCTTCATTGGGATCATCATACCACGAATGCTTGTGATTCAATTGGTCGCCTAGTATGAGTCTGAGTGTTTTCAAGAGTTTTGTTTGTAACGGTTGTTTCTAAGAATTCCATAGTGCAACATATTTGCCGTTGGGATCATAGCGTTCTGCTTGTCGTTCAATATTAAATTTTCGATCACGAGGATCGTTGCCCACGCCTGAGACGTATTGCCAGTTCCCCCAATTGCTGTGCACATCATAATCAATAAGTAGACTTTCAAAATAACTCGCGCCAATCCGCCAATCTTGTTGTAGTTCTTTGGCCCAAAAGCTGGCAACGTTTTGTCTGCCGCGATTGCTCATCCAGCCTGTTGCGGCTATTTCTTTCATGTTGGCGTTCACAAAGGGGTATTTGGTGTTGCCTTTGATCCACTGTTTTTGCTCTTCTTTAGAAGATTTCCAAGTATAATCTTTGTTTAAGATTCCGCCTAAATTAAATAATGCGTCACCATGCTTCAATGAAATATACTTAAAGAAATCACGCCAGATCAACTCAAAGATCATCCAATACGTATCTTGGTTTTTGGTGACTTCCTGCTCAAACTTCTGTACTTCCCAGTAGATGGTTTTAGGCGAAAGGCTCCCATTGGCCAACCAGGCCGAAAATTTTGAACTGTATTCGGTGCCAATGAGTCCGTTGCGTGTCTGTTTGTAATTTTTAATCGCTTTTGAGTTCCATACATAATCCTCAAGGCGCTGTAGACCATTAGATTCGCCGCCTTTAAAAGGAAAAGCTGATCGTGAATCTAATTCTGGTTCTTGTAACTGTAGATCATCCCAAGTTGGAAAACGATACCGTTCAGAGATCTCCTTTGTATCGAAATGTTTGGTTTGTTTTTTCGGTTTTGAAATACACTCACGCACATCAGTCAGTTTCTCGCATTTTTTTCTGAATTCTGTAAAAACCTTCGGAATGTCTTTAAAATCGGTGTAGGGAATGTCTTCGGGATGAAATAAAAACTGATCGTAGTATTCATGCCATTCACAGTCATTGTTCAGTCTAGACTTCAACGCTGTATTGATGGCTGTTTCTTCTGTGGTCCATTCTTTTTGTGTGTGAATTGACGTGAGCTGGAAGGTGTCAATGAGTTCTGGAATTAGTTCTTCTGGCGTACCAAAACCAACTACGAGAGGAATGTTATAGGTTTCAAGCTGAGTTTTGAGGTCCTGTACCGTTTCCATCAAAAATATGGCACGATACGAGCCAGTTTTTCGAAACCCAAAATCGGTTTTTTCAAACTGTCTCGGGTCAAAACAATACACGCCCATTACAGCATCGTTATCACGAAAAGCAGTAAGCAAAGCAGCGTTATCTGTTACTCGTAAATTATTTCGAAACCAAACCAGTGCGTTCATTTATTTTTGCTTGTTCTGCAGCGCTCGCTACAATACACCACATGTTCCCAATGCTTTTCCCATTTCTTTCGCCACGAAAACGGTCTCTCACATACGGGACAGATTTTTGAGGGCAAGTTCACTTTTTTGTGCGCCATGTTTAAAAATAGATATTGTTCAAGTATTCTCGGTTTAAATTAAACATATTTTAACGTCAGAAGATAGTATCAGTCAAATGAGTGATTATAATTTTGAAATATCACCATACTTTATACCTTTCGGTTAAATTTAATCAAGATGGATTACAACAAGGCGTTTGATGTGAATCGGGAAACCTGGAACAAAAAGGTGGCCGTTCATGCAAAAAGTGACTTCTATAACTTAGATGCTTTCAAGGCTGGTGCTTCTTCGCTCAATAGCTATGAATTGAAAGCCTTGGGCGATGTTAGCGGTAAGTCGTTGCTGCATCTTCAATGCCACTTTGGGCAAGATACGTTGAGTTGGACTCGAATGGGTGCGCGTTGCACAGGGGTGGATATTTCCGAAGAAGGAATTGCACTAGCGCAACAGTTATCAAAAGAATTAGACGTAGAAGCCGCATTCGTTTGTTGCAATGTGCTTGATACAAGTGCGATGATTTCTGAGACATTTGATATCGTATTCACGAGCTACGGAACGATTGGGTGGCTACCTGATTTGAAACCGTGGGCACAAATGATTTCGGAACGATTGAAACCTGGAGGGGTGTTTTATATGGTAGACTTCCACCCCATAGCGTGGATGTATGATTATACCGTATCACCACCAATTTTAAAATATGGGTATCAACAACAAGAAGCTATTTATGAAGAATATGAAGGCACGTACACCGATAGCGGAGAGCAGAGCATGGTTAGCAAAGAATATGGTTGGAACCATGGGCTAGGAGAGGTGGTCACCTCTTTAGCTGAAGCGGGGTTACAGATAGAGTTCCTTCGGGAACACGACGCATCACCTTATGATGTATTTCCAAATTTGGTTAAAAACGAGGACGGGCTTTTTGAATTAAAAAATGGGCTGTATCCCTTGATTTTTGAAGTCAAAGCCATACAACCCAAGTGAAAATGATGTCTTAATGGGCATCTTCCTTCAACAACTCAGGAAATTTTTTCTGAAACCGCTTTAATCGAGGAATGGATACATTTTGGATGTATGGATTATTCGGATTATTGCGCTCGTAGTTTTGATGGTACGCTTCGGCCACCCAAAACTTTTGGAACGGTAAAACCTGTGCCGCTACGTTTCCTTCCCCCAATTCTTTCTCTAGGGCAGCAATTTTTTGGTCGATAATTTCTTTTTGGGTGTCGTTTTGGTAAAAAATGATTGAACGATACTGTGAACCTCGGTCGGGGCCTTGTCCGTTTACCTGGGTTACATTTTGGGAACCAAAATATACATCGACAAGAGTGCTAAAACTTACAATTTCGGGGTCGTAGATGACTTCTACAGCTTCTGCATGGCCGGTGCGCCCGGTATTGCTCGATTCATAAGTCGGGTTCTCTGTGTGGCCACCACTATAGCCAGAAATGGATTCTTTCACGCCTTTTACACTTTCGTAAATGGCTTCTACGCACCAGAAACATCCGCTGGCGAAATAGGCCTTCTCCAAACCGTTTTCAGCAGGCACTTCAACAGGTGTTTGAGTGTTTTGCGCTTGCATTTCAGCTTTCTTGTTATTTTCGTTTGAAGATTGGCAAGCGGCGGGCAAGCTCACACTGATTGCCAAGAGTAATAGGGTCGCAATTTTTTTCATGATCATTCTTTTTTGAAGTTGGTCGATTATAGTGCTCAACCTTTCAAGTAAGGTAATAAAAAAAGCCTCCACGAATTGTGAAGGCTTTGTTATAATTGCGAATAGTGATGTTATTTCATCTTTGCGAACATAGCGTCCATTTTTTCTTGTTCTTCGGTAGCCAATTCTGGATCAACTAGAATTCGTCCACTGTGTTCGTCGGTAATGATTTTTTTACGTGATGCAATTTCCATTTGCACCTGCGGTGGAATGGTAAAGAAACTTCCTCCAGAGGCACCACGCTCCACAGGAACCACAGCTAAGCCGTTTTTCACATTGGTTCTAATGCGCTTGTAGGCATTGACCAAGCGCTCCTCTATTTTCTTTTCGAATTTTTCAGACTCTTTGATCAGGGCTTTTTCTTCTTTTTCGGTTTCAGCCAAGATTTCGTTTAGCTCACCTTGTTTGTGCTTTAAGTGGTCTTTGCGCTCTTCTAATCGAGATTCAGTTTCTTCGATCACAACATTTTTCTGCTCAATCTGCGCCTTAAATTCCTTGATGTGCTTTTCAGCCAATTGAATTTCCAACTCTTGGAATTCAATCTCTTTGCTCAACGAGTTGTACTCACGGTTGTTACGTACGTTGTCTTGTTGCGCTGTATATTTTTTGATAAGGGACTTGGATTCTTCAATCCCGTTTTTCTTTTCTTTAATGCTCTCTTCGATTACCTCGAGTTCCGACTTCAATTTATCAAGGCGGGTATTCATTCCGGCAACTTCATCTTCAAGATCTTCTACTTCCAAAGGCAATTCCCCTCGCACATTTCTGATCTCATCAACTCGGGAGTCGATAAGTTGCAGATCGTAAAGGGCTCTTAACTTCTCTTCTACAGTGGTTTCTGTTTTTGTGGCCATAAATTAAAAATAGCTAATAGGATTGGTGTTTGTTTGTGATAAAACGACTGCAAAATTAGTGATTTTTTTTGTAAGGACATCAACTAAAAGGTCTTTTGTGAATTGTTCGCTTTCGTAATGCCCAACATCACACAACAAGATCTGTCCTTCGGCCTGAAAAAAATCGTGGTATTTGAAGTCGGCCGAAACAAAAGCATCAGCGCCAGCCGCCTTTGCCGCGGCAATCGCAAAACTGCCACTTCCGCCCAATACGGCAATTTTTTTGATAGTAGCTCCCGTTTTAGCAGAATGACGAACACAGCCGGTTTTGAGTGTCGTTTTTAGGTGTTGTAGCAAATGGTCTTCGGTACAAGGCGCGTCTAGTTCACCAATCATGCCCATTCCGATGTGCTGATGGCTGTTCTCTAGCGTAGTGATCTCATAGGCAACTTCTTCGTAAGGATGTGTTTTGAACAGCGCACTTACAATTTTCGATTGCAAATGTTTCGGGAAGGTGACCCCGATTTGGGTTTCTTCTTCAAGTCGTAATTCGCCCTGATTTCCTACCGTGGGATTACTTCCAGATTCTCCTTTAAAACTTCCGGTACCTTCAATATTGAAACTACAATGGCTATAATTTCCTATGTTGCCTGCGCCTGCATCAAATAATGCTTTTCGGAGCTTTGAGGCATGATTGCTCGGAACAAAAGTGGTTAGTTTTTGAATGAACTGTTTTTTGGGCAACAAAATTCTAGGATTTTTAATTCCTAATTTTGAACAAAGCTTCGCATTTACCCCTTCAAACGAATTGTCTAAAGCGGTATGAATCGCAAAGATGGCAATATCATGTTTGATCGCTTTTTGTACTGTTCTGGCTACATAATTCTGGCCGGTAAGCTGTTTTAGACCTGAAAAAATAATAGGATGGAAACTTACGATCATGTTGCAGTTTTGCTCGATTGCTTCATCCACAACCGATTCCAACGTGTCAAGCGTTACCAAAACTCCTGTAACCTCTGCATTAGGGCTGCCAACCAACAAGCCCGTATTGTCAAAGTCTTCGGCATAATGCAGCGGAGCAAGGTCATTCAAAATAGCGATTACATTTTGTACTTTCATGTAAGTTCATTTTAGGGTAAAGATAACGGTTTATCATTTTTCGCTGTATTTTGGCAGACAAACTTATCTTTACATTTTTGAAGCCTATGGATGTGATACGAAAATTGCTTTTCCCTTTTTCTGTTTTGTATGGGTGGATTACGGGGTTTCGCAATTATTTATACAACAAGGGTTATCTGGAAAGTCGGGCGTATGAGACTCCCATTGTCTGTGTTGGAAACCTAAGTGTTGGGGGAACGGGTAAATCACCTATGATTGAATATCTTATTTCTTTCTTGAAAGACGATTACCGTATCGCGGTGCTTAGCAGAGGATATAAACGAAACACCGTTGGTTACTTGGAGGTTACTCCCTCACATACCGCAAGCCAAGTGGGTGACGAGCCATTGCAGTTTAAGTTAAAATTTCCAGAGGTTACCGTTGGCGTTTGTGCAGAAAGACGAAAGGGAATTGAAAAATTGGAAGCCAAGGCAGACGTGATTCTATTAGACGATGCCTTTCAGCATAGAAAAGTAAAAGCAGATGTGAATATTTTGCTCACCCCTTTTCATGATCTATTTATCGATGACTTCGTATTGCCTGCCGGGAATTTGCGTGAACCAAGACGTGGTTCCAAACGAGCGCATTGTCTCGTGGTAACCAAGTGCCCAGAGAAAGTTCCCTATGCTAAATTGCAGGAAATAGAATTGATGTTGCCTATTTACAATCATCAAAAATTGTATTTTTCAAAAATTGGATACGGTGCTGAAATACACGGTGTTCATGAATCGCAGCCCCTAGCATATTTAAAGGATAAGCCCTTTACTTTGGTAACTGGAATAGCAGATCCTACGCCTTTGGTTTCTTTCTTAGCCACTAATGGGTTTTCATTTGCCCATAAGCGCTATCCAGACCACCACAATTTTACCGACGAAGACATCAAAAATTTATCTGAAGAAGATATTATTCTAACTACGGAAAAGGACTTTATGCGCTTACAGCATCGTTTGAACAAGTACGCCTTGTACTATCTCCCTATTCAAACGGTGATTTTAAAGGATCAAGCTTCGTTTTTTGAAGAATTCATACGGAAATCAATCGATAAAAAACGCTTGGGATAAGGTTTCAGACCTAGTAGCCCAAATACGCTTTTTACGTTTTAGGCGCTGGCATTTTTCTGCCTTCCAGGGTGCGGTAGATTTTTTCGAAGAATTCTTCCGTTTTAAAGGGTTTGGGAATGATTTCGTTAAACCCAGCTCTGTAAAAATCGTCTAGATTTTCATCGATCGTCACAGCGGTGAGGGCAATGATAGGAAGGTCTTTGTCGAACATGCGGATTTTCTGCGTAGCTTCAATCCCGCTTATTCCTGGCATATGAATATCCATGAGAATAATGTCGTAATTGTTTTCCTCAACCATTCTCACAGCGTCCATACCGTTGTCGGCCACTTCACATTTCATCTTATTCTTCTCCAGAATTTTCTTGGTGATCATCTGGTTGATCTTGTTGTCTTCTACCACTAGAACGTTTCGATTTTCAAGCGCGACATAATCTACATCGTAAATGATGTTGTTCGGATTGTTGTCTTCCTGGAATTCCTCAGAAATGCTAAAATTAATGTTGAACCAGAATTTAGACCCTTTGCCCAATTGACTCTCTAAATGGATCTTACTGCCCATGAGCTCCAAGAGGTTCTTTACGATGGACAGGCCGAGACCGGTACCGCCAAATTTTCTATTGATCTGTAGCGAAGCTTGTGAAAAGGTCTCGAAAATACTTTTTTGTTTCTTTTTTGAAATCCCTACACCATTATCTTCGATTTCAAAATGAAGCTTTACCTTATTCGCATTTTGCTCGAGCTTGCTCACCCGAATCACCACTTCACCGTTTTGAGTAAACTTCACCGAATTTCCAATGAGATTGATAAGTACTTGCGATAGTTTCAACGGGTCGCCCACCAGCTTATCTGGAATGGTTTCGTCGTATTCCAATCGCAATTGGTTTTTCCGATCATCAGCAGATTTCCGCAGGGCCACCAAAACATCGTTGATGCGTTTATTGAGTGAGAATGTAGCTTTTTCGATCTCTACCTTATTGGCTTCTAGTTTGTTCAGATCTAAGATATTATTGATGAGCGATAACAAGTATTCACCTGAAAATTTAAGCGAATTGAGATGCTCTTTCTGATGTTCTTTAGGGTTTTCTTCCAGCAATAAGTGGGTGAGGCCGGTAACCGCATACAGCGGTGTACGAAGCTCATGGGTTATCGTAGAAAGGAACTGTGCTTTGGCGAGTGAGGCCTTTTCAGCCTTCTCTTTCGCACTCTGCATCTCAATATTCTTTTCTTGGAGTAGATTGTTTGCTTTGGCTCTTAAATTGTTGTTCTTGTACAACGAAAGGGTGAGCAGCGAAAGGATGATAATCAACGCAATACTTAGACCCGTGGTCATTTTGTTGAGGTTTAGCGTCTTTTTCTGCTCATCAATTTCCGATTGTTTGTTTTCAATGATTTGCGTAAGATCGCCAATACTAGTCTCCAGATCCATGCCTTTTGATACCGCCTGCACGTAAACGCCATTAATAGAATCATTTAGCCGGGTGTATCTGTTGAGATAATCCATGGCTTCCACCGTATTTCCACTTGCAATCGCAATTTGGGAAGCCGATTTATAGCTGTAAGCGAGAAGATTGGTATAGCCACGAGTTGCGATGATCCTATTGGCATTACTGAGAGACTGCTCTGCTAAGCTTCGCGCATCCGGAATTTCAGCCACAGAAACATTCAATAACGATTCAGCCTTGTGCAAATCGGCCATAGCCTCTTCATATTTCATGTCTTCAATTCTGAAGATAGGCAATGCTGCATTAAAGTAGTTGATGGCTTTTTGATAATTGGTGCGTTGAAGCTCCAATATTCCAAAACCAAGAATTACTTTGGCTTGATTTCGTTCATCGTTTAAGGCCACTGAAATCTTATCGGCTTTCTGAAGGAAGTTCTCTGCAGCATCAAACTCTTTAAGACGGGTTAAAATGAGGCCATTGAGCATATAAGCCTTTCCAAGCTTCTCTGCATTCTTTTTTTCATCCAAATAGGAGATGGCAAGTTCGATCTCGTACTTGGCTTTGTTGTAGTTCTGAAGATGATAATTGAGTTCGGCCAGTTGTATTTTGGAATCTGCTTTCAGTTGCTCGTAATTGTGGCGCTGCACTAACTTTTCGACCTCGATCAATTTTACAATGGCATCATCAAAATTTTGTGCGGCAATGTATTGGGAAGCTTCTTTTTGCATTCCTCTGATCATAGCAATAGAATCTTGTCTGGTAGTTTGTGCAGTGAGCACCATACCCAGAAAAAAACAGCAAAAGGTGAGTAGCTGTTTTTTATTTATTTTTAGCAAGCTCCGCATCAAGTAGGTGTACTTTGGCGATAAATATAGTTATTTCCTCGATATTTGATGGATTAAATCAATGATTCTTGATGAATAGCCTGTTTCATTATCGTACCACCCAATGATCTTAACCATACTGCCTATAACCGAGGTCATGCCCGCATCGAAGATGCATGAATGTGTGTTCCCAACAATATCTATGGAAACAATGGGATCTTCTGTGTACTCCAAAATTCCTTTCAACTCATGTTCAGCGGCTTGCTTAAAGGCATGATTAACCTCCTCAATACTTACTTCTTTAGAAACATTGAAGGTGATGTCGCATAGCGATCCGTTAGGAACCGGAACCCGGATGCCACAGCCTCCGATAACTGTGGATAAGTGGGGAAAAATCTTCGTTAAAGCCTTAGCGGCGCCTGTAGTTGTTGGAACAATAGATTGCCCTGCCGCGCGGGCTCTACGCAGGTCCCTATGCGGCTGGTCATGTAAACTTTGATCGGTGGTGTAACTGTGAACCGTGGTGATATAGGCCTGTTTGATTCCGCAAAGCTCATCGATGATCTTGAGCATCGGACCCGAATTATTGGTCGTACAGGACGCATTTGAAATAATAGTATCGCTGGCATCTATGATGTCTGAATTGACCTGGCTGAGATCGTCGTAACCCAGCACCACGGGGAACAGCCAGCGCCAGCCGACCGACTCCGGCGATGCGGGTTGCGACGTCGTTGGCGGCGCCTCGTCGTCGGGCGTCGTCGGAACGCAACCCGCGACAACAATCG
>JAWWCH010000019.1:0-13152 GCA_033720575.1 Marinirhabdus sp. | reverse complement strand
CGAAAATATACTGACGTAGGCCAAAATAGATATGCAAACTATCTGAGCGATGTCAGCCTTTTGAACGTTTCAAACATTACCGATGAAAATTTTGACGATATAAATGAACCTATCAAGCTTTCCTATGATTATGAACAAAGCGATTATATAGAAGAAATTGCAGGCGATTTGTATTTGCAACCACTGTTGCATTTCGGGGTCACCGAAAATATCTTTAAAGAAGAAGATCGATTGTATCCGGTCGATATTTCGCATCCCTATGGCTATAAATTCATTATCACTTATAACATACCCGAGGGTTACGCAGTATCTAGCTTGCCCGAATCCAGATTAGTGAAGATGGAAGAAAACATCGGGTATTTAAAATTCGATACGTTACAACGTGGCAATACCATACAGGTGTCATTCACCTTCGACATCAAACACCATCTCATACCCGCTAACTATTACCCGGCGTTGAAAGCGCTGTATGGCGAATATGTGAAGATTTCAAATTCAAAAATAGTATTACAAAAAACCATCTAATGAATTACCATTTAAAATTAGTACCCGTACTTGTCCTGTTCTTTAGTTTGAACAGCACGATCATCGCACAAAACTTTCGAGCCGGAAAAGTGTCAAAAGAAGAACTTTCTGAGACCGAACACCCGTCATTCCCCGATGCAAATGCCGCAGTGCTCTACCGGGAATACAAAGTTGAGTTCGATATCAGCCAAAATAGTGGTGTTACACAAACGGTTCGGGTACACGAGCGCATCAAAATTTACAATCAAAACGGAATTGATTGGGCTACGAGGCGAATTGTTACCTACGATGATGGTAGCAACAGGGAAAGTTTCAAGGTGAAAGGCGAAACCTTCAATCTGGTAGACGGTTCCGTAGAAAAGCAAAAACTGAAAAATGCGGGTATTTTTGAAGAACGCATCAGCAAATATAGAACCCTTCAGAAGTTCACCATGCCAGACGTGCAGGTGGGAAGTGTCATAGAATATGAGTACGTGATATCCTCCCCGTTTAGAACCATAGATGATATAGAGCTTCAATACACCATTCCAATCAATAAAGAAGTAGTAGAACTGAAAGTGCCTGACTTTTATGTGTACAATACCCAATGGAATCCTAAATCCCCATTGGTGTTCAATTTTGCAACCGATTCTCGCACTAAAGAAGTTCATTTTAGAGCCCGTAGCGGCTTAGGTACAGCAAACCACAGGAGTCCGAATTCCAATAGCACCACCACAGGGGCAGGGTCTGGTTCGTATAAAGAAATAGAATACAGTTTAGAAGAAAGTAACATTCCTCCCTTAAAAAAGGAAGCTTTTGTAGACAATTTGACCAACTACCAAGCCCGGAGTATTTGGGAATTTGCCATGTATAATGATCCCAATGGTGTGCCTACATCGTATGCCACCACTTGGGAAGCGGTAGCGAAGAGTATTTATGAAAATGATGAATTTGTAAATCAAATACAACGGTCGGGTTATTACGAAGAAGACCTCAATGCCGCCATCGCCGGTATCACAGATCCTGAGGAGAAAATGTTCAAGATCTTGACGTTGGTAAAAAGCAAAGTAAAATGGAACAATTATGTGGGGTTCTTCCCAGAAAATGGGGTTCGGAAAGCATATAAAGATGGGAAAGGAAATACGGCCGATATCAATTTAATGCTGATTTCAATGCTGCAATCTGCGGGACTTGAAGCCTACCCGGTACTGGTAAGTACCAAACAAAATGGAATTCCGATTTACCCAACACGAGATGGTTTCAATTATGTGATTGCGGCAGTACAAGCCAACGGTTCTTTTTATGTCTTGGACGCCACAGACCCATTTTCACAGGTAAATATGTTACCAGAACGCGCTATGAATTGGCAGGGAAGATTAATTCGCCCAGATGGCACGTCTAATTGGATCGGCCTCTACCCAGGCTATGTGTCTAAGATGCTAAGCTATGTTCAGGCAGAGATAAAAGATGGTGATGTGATTGCCAAAGTACGAGAACGAAAAGGCGGGCATTTTGCGAAAGAATATAGAACCCGCTATGTCGGTGCTTCTGAAGGAAGTCAGGTTGACGCTATTGATACTGGGAATGAAATCGTAGAAATTACAGAGTTTGAGGCGAAAGACCTAGAAAGTTTCAAATCGAACATGAGTGTTAGCTATACCGCTACATCAAGCTCCTTGGTGGAAGAACTAGGAGGTGATCTATATCTTTCCCCCATGTTGTTCTTTGCTCAGACTGAGAATCCCTTTAAAGCGTCTGAACGACTCTACCCCATATTTTTTGAATATCCAAGATCGGGGAAATACAATATTTCTATCAAAATTCCAGAAGGGTATAAGGTCAAGTCACTTCCAGACGCAGTGCAAGCCAATTTGGCCAATCCCACGGGTAGCTATCCCTATTTGGTGAAAGAGGCACCCGGAATGATTCAACTTGCCGTATCTTTGGATATCAATACGCCTATAATTCTGCCACAAGATTATGAATACGTAAAGGGGATGTTTACACAGATCACTGAAAAAGAGCAGGAGAAAATAGTGCTTACAAAAATTTAAAATGGATTTGCAACACGCCCAGAAAATTGTAGATGATTGGATAAAAGCCCATGGGGTTCGCTATTTTGATGAATTGACCAATATGGCGCAACTCACCGAAGAAGTGGGCGAGGTGGCTCGTATAATCGCTAGAAGATACGGCGAACAAAGCGAAAAGGAGAGTGATAAAAATAAGGATCTAGGCGAAGAATTGGCCGATGTCGTATTTGTGGTGCTCTGCCTTGCGAATCAGACAGGGGTAGACCTGCAGGTAGCCTTTGATGCGAAGATGAAGTTGAAGACCGATAGAGATCACGATCGCCATCACAATAACGAAAAATTGAAGTAATGTTTAAACGTGTGGTCAATTATCCAGGTTTTTGGAAATCTGTTGTCGTGCTCAGTATCATCTACGGATTCATCATGTACGTGATTCAATTTGGGCTAGAAGGAAACTGGGGGGCAATCGTTCACTACAAATGGTCTGCTATTGCTATCTTTGTTATGGGAAGTTTTCTTGTTGGGTTTTTTATTGCGTATGGAAAATTTTGGAGAAAACTCAAAGAACAGGATTATAGAGATAAATCATCCTAACGATATCGCTCTAAGCATCCGTAAAATAGGATTCAGCAATGTTTAAAAAGGTGATCAATTACCCAGGCTTTTGGAAATCTATGGCACTTTCAAGTTTCGTTTATGGAGCGGCCATGTATGTGTTTCAATGGGGTCTGGTAAACGATTGGGGTGAATTCTTCAATGAAAAAACTTCTACAATTTTACTCTTCTTTTTTAGTTGTGTACTTGTAGGTTTCACCATTAGCTTTGCTAAATTCTATCGAAAGGTAAAAGAGGAAGAACGATCAAAATGAAATTGAATTTACGGGGTGAACATCCTTCAAACAGTACCATACAAATTTCTGGCTCTAAGAGCGAAACCAATCGCCTGCTCATTCTTCAAGCGTTATATCCACAGTTAGAAATACAACATGCTTCCAATAGCGACGATAGCACAGTACTGAAAGCGGCATTAGAGAGCACTGAAAACGTTGTTGATGTCCACCATGCCGGTACCGCCATGCGTTTTTTGACGGCGTATTTTGCATCCAAGCCGGGTAGAGAAGTATTGCTCACCGGTAGCGCAAGAATGCAAGAACGCCCTATAGGGATTCTCGTGGAAGCCTTACAGGGTCTGGGCGCTCAAATTCAATATGAAAAGCAAAAGGGATACCCGCCATTGCGAATCAAAGGCACTACGCTACACGAAAAATCTATAGCCATTCAAGCCGATGTCAGTAGTCAGTTTATATCAGCTTTGCTCTTAATTGCACCTTCGTTGCCCAAGGGTCTAGAACTTAAACTTCAAGGTACTTTGACCTCGAAACCGTATATTGAAATGACCCTGTCTCTGTTGGAACAATGTGGCATTGCATTTCACTTCGATGCAAATACCATTACCGTAAATCCTTTTAGATCCATTGAGCCGACAACAATTGTTGTGGAGAGCGATTGGAGTTCTGCTTCGTATTTTTATAGTCTGGTGGCACTTTCTGAAGACCTAGAAATTACCTTGGGGCACTATAAAGAAAAAAGCCTGCAAGGTGACCGAGCGGTGGTTCGGCTTTACGAGAAATTAGGCGTATCCACGGATTTTAAAATGGAGACGCAACAAATGGTGCTTCGGAAAACGAACAAAATACTACCAAAACAATTTCAAGCCGACCTCTCAAATACACCCGATCTCGCCCAGACCATTGCCGTTACCTGTTTTGGTTTGGGCGTAGCGTGCCAATTTACCGGATTACATACCTTGAAGATCAAGGAAACTGACCGCCTGTTAGCACTCCAGATGGAATTGCAAAAACTGGGTGGCGAAGTACACATAGATGCCAATAGCATACGTGTGGCCACTTCGAAACAGCTTACACCTAACGTGGCTATTGATACGTATAACGACCACCGAATGGCCATGGCATTCGCCCCCTTGGCACTTAAAGTACCCATTACCATCAATGCCGCTGAAGTGGTCTCAAAATCGTTTCCAACGTTTTGGGAATGCCTGAAAACGCTAGGTGTGCAGGTGCACGAAATGTGAGTTTTGCCCATTTCGGTCTTCAGAAGATGCCACTTTGGGACAATACGTAGATTTTCGGAAATATAATCGTCCATTTACTTGACAACCCCTATGTTGAGGTTGTATATTTGCACCTTTTTACACCAAAACATCTACCGCTATGGGAATGAAACTATCAAACTTCAATTTTAACCTACCAAATGAACTTCTTGCTGAATATCCGGCGCCAAATCGGGATGAAGCACGGCTCATGGTTTTAAATAGAAAGGAGAAAACCATAGAACACAAGATGTTCAAAGATTTGATCGATTATTTTGAAGAAGATGATGTATTGGTATTGAACAATACCAAGGTGTTTCCTGCCAGACTCTACGGAAATAAAGAAAAAACCGGTGCGCGTATCGAAGTGTTCCTGCTGCGTGAACTCAACCCAGAAACCCGACTTTGGGATGTGTTGGTTGATCCGGCACGAAAAATCAGAATTGGAAACAAACTTTATTTCGGTGAAGACGAATCGTTAGTAGCTGAAGTTATTGATAACACGACCAGCCGTGGTCGGACCCTGCGCTTTTTGTTTGACGGTTCGTATGAAGAATTCAGAAATAAGCTTACCGAACTGGGCGAAACCCCGCTTCCGAAGTACATCAAGAGAGATGTTGAGCCGGAAGATGCAGACCGCTACCAGACTATTTTTGCGAAAGAGGAAGGCGCCGTTGCGGCTCCAACAGCCGGATTGCACTTTTCGAAGCACTTATTGAAACGTCTCGAAATTAAAGGCGTGAACTTTGCCGAAGTTACCTTGCACGTCGGTCTGGGTACGTTCAGCCCCGTTGAAGTAGAAGACCTTTCAAAACATAAGATGGACAGCGAAGAAATTGCGATTGCACAAGACGCAGTTAAAACTATCAATAAGGGGATTACAGAAAGAAGACGTATCTGTGCGGTAGGAACTACCGTAATGCGTGCCTTGGAGAGTTCGGTGTCTTCTAATGCGACCCTGAATGAATATACCGGATGGACGAATAAGTTTATTTTCCCTCCCTACGATTTCAGCATCGCTAACATGATGGTTACTAATTTCCACACGCCAAAGTCAACGTTGTTGATGATGGTTTCTGCTTTTGCCGGGCATGACTTTATCAAGGAAGCCTATGCTGAAGCGATCAAAGAAAAATATCGCTTCTATACCTATGGTGACGCCATGTTGATCATCTAATGGGTTCAGAACAACCGTTTCAAAATCCCGGCAATTCGCTGGGATTTTGTGTTTTACATCCGTTTGTGTTGAAACTATCAATTATTTCGAGTATATTAGATTGATATTTCAACCAATAACTAAGGTGGGGCTTTGAGAAAAATACTACTTTCTATAGCTATCATACTAATTTCAATGACTTCCTTTGCACAAGGAGATGGTATTGCTGTGCCTATTAGCTGGCAATTCGATATCGAAAGTAACTTTGAGCCCATAGTACTTCCGCCTATTGACTTTAGTGAAATTCGTCAGGAAGACCGTATCAACGATCTTGATAAGTCACTACCCTGGCGATACGGCATAGAGCAACACATAAAAGTGGACCTGAGAACACAAGGCGAACTTACTGAATTGCCTAACGGAGATCGGTTGTGGCGCGTGGCGTTTATCTCTCAAGATGCCATAAATCTCAGCATGAATTTTGATCGATTTTATTTGCCATACGGCAGTAGCCTCCAATTGTATAATGGTGAAAAACTGGACGCTTCCAGACGTTACACTTCCATAGATAATCAACTGAGCGAGACCGTAGGGCTTTGGTTTGTGTCTGGTCAAGAAATTTGGTTGGAATACTTCGAACCAGCATGGGTAAATGATACCTTCAATATAGAAATCTCTAGTGTGATCCACGGATATCGTATGGGAGCCGTCTCTCAATTTGTTGAGGATTCAAGAGGGCTTAACGATTCAGGAGGCTGTAATTATGACGTAATGTGTCCCATTGGTGAAGATTTCGACGGTATAAAACAAGAACTCAAAAAATCGGTGGCCTTACTCAATTTAGGAAATGGGTATCTGTGCTCAGCGGTATTGCTCAACAATGCCGAGGCTGATAAAACACCCTATTTACTCACGGCAAACCACTGTCTAGAGAGTAGCAACCCCGCTTTATGGTCGGCTCGCTTCAATTGGGTGAGTCCGGTGCCTGAATGTGCTACCGGGCAACCTTCCGCAGATTTGCAGAACAATTTTACGATAAGCGGTGCCACATTGCGGGCCAAGAATCAACGCTCTGATTTCGCCCTTGTGGAACTGAACACAGAAATTCCAGAATCATGGGATGTGGCTTTTGCCGGATGGAACAATACCGATATTGACCCAACTTTTGAGGTGGGTATTCATCACCCAAATGGTGACATCATGAAAACCTGCAGAGATGATTCAGGAGCAGTAAAAGAAAACGCGCAAGGAATCGATGTTTGGCTTATCGGTGGGTTGAGCGAAGGTTCTGGTAATGGATGGGAACTGGGAACCACAGAAAGTGGGTCGTCAGGTTCACCGTTGTTTGACCAAAATGGGTATGTGATCGGGCAACTGTACGCTGGATTGTCATTTTGTGATGGTACTTCAAATAATGGGGAATATGATGTCTACGGACGCTTTGGTGTGTCGTGGGATGCAGGAAACAATGCGAATGCACGCTTAAAAGATTGGTTAGATCCATTTGATACCGGAATAGAAAAATTGAACACCCTTTCAAACATACTGAACGTTAGCGATTTTGAATTTACAGGCGATCTACAGATTTATCCAAACCCGGCAGCTACCGAGGTGACCGTGATGAATAGTAAATATCCGAACCTTTCCTATCGCTTATACGATACTTCAGGTAAGACCTTGAGATCTGGAATGCTTCAAGCTACCATGAATACTATTCAGGTAGCTGAGATTGCTGAAGGAATCTATTTTCTGCACCTGACCGATGAAGATTCCAACAATGCCATCGTAAAACGAATTGTGGTGCAACACTAATTGGAGCACAGTCGGTTCATTTCTCTTCTTCCATTCCTTTATATTATAGTACTTTTGTAGCATGAAGCAAGAGGGTAAAAAAGACATACGTGCATTGACCAAAGATGAACTGCGAGATTTCTTTGTTTCTATTGGAGACCAAGCTTTTCGCGGAAGTCAGGTCTATGAGTGGCTATGGAGCAAGGGCAGTCATAATTTTGACGACATGACCAACATCTCTATGGAAACCCGCGAATTGCTCAAGCAAAATTTCGTAATCAACCATATTGAAGTAGATAGCCTACAGAAAAGCAATGATGGTACGATAAAGAATGCGGTAAAATTACACGACGGTCTCATCGTTGAATCGGTGTTAATTCCCACCGCCAAGCGCACAACAGCTTGTGTGTCTTCACAAGTAGGTTGCAGTCTAGACTGCAAATTTTGTGCAACAGCTCGTCTAAAGCGCATGCGGAACCTCAATCCAGATGAGATTTATGACCAAGTGGTGGCCATCCACAAAGAAAGTTTGTTGTATCACGATAGGCCTTTGTCAAATATCGTCTTTATGGGAATGGGTGAGCCATTGATGAATTATAAAAACGTTTTGGCTTCCATAGAGAAGATCACATCCGATGAAGGGCTGGGTATGTCTCCAACACGAATCACCCTATCTACTTCCGGAGTGCCGAAGATGATCAAGAAATTGGCAGATGATGAGGTGAAATTTAATCTTGCGGTATCGTTACATAGCGCCATTCAGGAAATCAGGGAAGAGATCATGCCGTTTGCCAAATCGTTCCATTTGGAAGACCTGCGAGCGTCTCTGGAATATTGGTACGAAAAGACCCAAAAGAAGATTACCTATGAATACGTGGTATGGAAAGGGATAAACGACACGCCAGAATCGATCAACGCTTTGGTGCGGTTTTGCGGCTATGTGCCCTGCAAGGTAAATATCATAGAATATAACCCCATTGATGATGGAGACTTTCAACAAGCCGATAACGAAGCCTTAGATGCTTATATTGCTGCCTTGGAAAAAGCACGGATTCCGGTAACCGTGCGCCGTAGTAGAGGAAAGGATATTGATGCCGCCTGTGGGCAATTGGCCAACAAACAATAAAAGAAACATACTCAAATAAAAAAGAGCGACTTGAAAAAGTCGCTCTTTTAGCTTATAAAGTTTTGTAAATGCTTATCGCTTTACAAACTTGATCGTCTTTCTTGTACCTTCAATAGTAACAGTTGCAAGATATACACCTGTAGAAAGAGCAGAAATGTCAACTCTTTCGTTGTTTGATGTTAATGCGCTAGTAGATACTTGTTGTCCAGAGATATTGTGGATCGTTACATTGTCCATTGCAGTAGCAGCAGAAAGTGTCAACGTGTTCGCATCAGTAAAGTAGCTAAAGTTGTTGAATGCTTGATCTGCAACTCCAAGTGGTGATCCTTCGTCACCCGCTTCGATTGCTGTGTCAGGAGTAGCTTCAAAAGCAAAACCTTTAACGACCATTTCATTTGAACCATTTACATCTGTATCCATGCGAACCCAGCCGTAATGAGTGTTTCCGTCAAAAGTGAAACGAACTCCTAATAGTCCGTCAACTACTTCATCACACCATTGACTGTTTGAATATGCACAACCGTAGTAATTTAGATCTCCTCTTTCTCCTGGAGTCGTAAAAGTTTCACTTGGACCTACTGCGTCACCATCAATTAATAAGCTAGGATATTCGAAACCTCCAGCGGTGAAGCCTACAAATGCACCACCCGAACTAGGGAATGCCAATGCTGCATTTCCACCTGCAAGTCCATCAGGGTTACTGATTTCTACATTTTGTGCGCCAGTTCCAGTAAAATCGATATTGTAGGTATCACCTACAGCCAGCACTACGTCCGGCTCTATATCGGTATAAGTTACTTGACCTGTAGCGTCTGCAACACCTAACACAGCCGCTGACAAAGCACCGTACTGTACAAGTCGTTTAGATAAATTTTGTGAAGTATTTTTTTTCATGATTAAATAGGATTTACAATAAAACTTTTGCAGTTTTACCTCGTTAATTTTACGTAAAGATATAGAAACTTAACAATAATCCATAAAAAAAAAGTTTTAATGAATAAAAATAAGATGAAAAGGGAGCTGTTTGATGCTAATAAAATACCAATTGAAGGATCACTGGGTGTATTGGCATTGGGGGATGTTGGTTTTACAGCGTGGAGAGAAATAAAAAAAGCAAGTAACAGAAACGATATACATGAAGAAGAATAAACTTTTATTAATTGGCTGGGACGCTGCAGATTGGGATATTATTTGGCCCTTGATTGCACAAGGAAAGATGCCTGCATTGAAAAAATTAATCGAAAATGGTGTTTATGGTAATATGAGTACCATGAATCCACCGTATTCTCCTATGTTATGGACTACGGTTGCTACTGGTAAAACACCTGATAAGCATGGGGTTTTAGGATTTATTGAGGTAACACCTGATGCAAAAACCGTTAGACCAGTAACCACTACTTCAAGAAAAACAAGGGCCCTTTGGAACATTTTTCACAATCAAGGGATGAAAAGTAATTTGGTGGGTTGGTGGCCTAGCTTCCCTGCTGAACCCATCAATGGGACGATTATTTCAGATCGTTTTCAGAAAACGCACAGGGATCCTAAAAAACAAACTCCGATGAGTGAATACTCTATTCACCCATGGGCACGGAAAAATGAGTTCAAGGATTTGAGAATGTTTCCTTTCGAAATTACCCAAGCCCACCTATACCCTTTCGTGCCAAGAGCGCATGACGTAGATCAAGAAAACCATAAGGGGTTGGCGGCCATTGCAAATATCGTCTCGCAGAACACTTCCTTGCACAATGCTGCAACTAAGTTATTGCGAACTGAAAATGATTGGGATTTTATGGCGGTGTATTATGATTTAATAGACCATTTCTGCCATAGCTTTATGAAATATCATCCACCCAGACTTCCAGAGGTCAATAAAGAAAACTACGATATTTTTAAGCATGCGGTTACCGGAGCCTATATTTTTCAAGATATGATGCTTGAAAGAAAGCTGAATTTGATCGACAAGGACACCACAGTAATCGTCATGTCAGACCACGGATTTGAATCAGGACCAAAACGAATTTTAGATATGCCAAAGGTACAAGCAGCGCCATCTTTGGAACATCGTCAATTTGGTATGTTTGTGGCTGCAGGTCCCAATATAAAGAAGAATCAAAAGGTGTTTGGCATGGGTTTGATCGATGTAGCACCTACAATTTTACACCATTATGGACTCCCAATCGGGAAAGATATGGATGGTAAGATCGTACTAGATATTTTCGAAGATCCCAAGAAACCTAAGTACATAGAAAGTTGGGATGAGAAATCAGGTGATTTTGGAGATTTAGATTTTAGCGACCAACAAGATGCACTTTCGGATGAAGAAACCATGGAGCAATTGGTGGAGCTTGGGTACGTAGAAAAGTTGGATGAAAAATTTGAAATTGCTATCAAAAAAACAAAAATTGACCTCAAGCACAACTTAGCCAGGGTGTTTATGGGGAAGAAAGACTTCAGTCCGGCAAAAAAACTCTTGATAGAATTATTGGATGAAGAGCCTCCAACAGACTTGGCTCCATTTTTCATGGATCTAATTAGCATTGCTCTTTTGGAAAAGGACTTTGAAAATGCGAAAGACTATTTAGATAAGGTCAAAAAATCTGGAACTGAAGTGAATTATAATCTGCGCTTTACCGAGTCTCAGATATTAGCAGAAATGGGCAGGCCAAAGGAAGCGTTAAAAATTCTTGAGAAAGAGCGAGAATCCAATAATTCTAGTCAAGTCTTTTACCGTATTGGAAGCTTAAAGTATCAAATGGGAGAGTTCAAAGAAGCTTTGGATTCGACCGAGTTAGCCATTGAAAAGGAACCCCAAAAAGCAGCTTACCATGCTCAGATGGCTGAGATACTGTTGCAATTAGAAGAATACGAGGAAGCTGCAGAATATGCCTTGACCAGCATCGAATTGGTAAAGTTTTTTCCAAAGGCACACTATGTACTAGGCCAAGCATTGGAAAAACTTGGAGACTTGGAAAATGCTAAAATTGCCTTCGAAATGGCAGCATCTTTAAAGCCCAAGGAGTTTAAAAGAGCCCAACAATCTCTAGAAAACGTAATAGAGAAGATGGATTTAGACATAAAGTTCGATGACGAAGTGACCAACGTCTACAAGGAAAATCAAATTACAATCGTATCAGGTCTGCCCAGATCGGGAACTTCGATGATGATGCAAATGCTAGATAAAGGTGGTATGGATATTCTTCAAGATCATAATCGTGAAGCCGATATTTCAAATCCGAAAGGATATTATGAGTATGAGCCAGTAATGTCTCTTTATAAAGATAATTCATGGTTAAAGGATGGGGAAGATAAGGCAGTTAAAATTGTGGCTCCGCTTTTGAAGTATTTAGATTCCGATTTTAGATATAAAATCATTTTCATGAAGCGCGATCTTAATGAGGTCATTCAATCGCAACAAAAAATGTTGGGAAAAGACAAAGAAGTCTTTCCTGTAAAAATATATAACCAGTTTCAGAAATTGCTCTCCAATGTAACGGCTTGGTGTAAAAGAGAGCCAGGTGTTGAAATTTTGTATCTAGATTACAAGGACGTGCTCGAAAACCCGTTAGAAACTGCAGCACAGGTTCAAAAATTTATTGGGGTTGATTTAGACACCGATGCCATGGCGAGCTGTGTCGATATGTCACTCTACCGCAATAGGAAGTTAGAAAAGACGGAATAAAAATAGTCTTCTTGACGAACCTTTGAAAAAGCCGCTTTTACGCGGCTTTTTTTTTCTTTAACTTGTTGCCCTAAAGCCATGACCCAATAGTCGCGTGAAAGTCGTCTCCCGTATAAAAGCTCCCATTGAACAGGAAATGGAGTATTTCGAACAGAAATTCTCTAACGCCATGTCTTCCAAAGTGGCGCTACTCAATCGCATCACCCACTACGTAGTAAACCGTAAAGGGAAGCAAATGCGACCCATGTTCATTTTCCTGATCGCTAAAATGTGCAATGAAGGCGAAATGAACGAACGTACCTACCGCGGTGCTTCCGTAATTGAATTGATACACACCGCCACTTTGGTACATGACGATGTGGTTGATGATAGCAACCGACGTCGTGGTTTCTTCTCCCTGAATGCCCTCTGGAAAAATAAGATTGCGGTATTGGTAGGTGACTTTCTACTTTCCAAAGGACTGCTGCTCTGCATAGACAACGACGATTTTGACCTGCTCAAAATAATTTCAGTGGCTGTTCGTGAAATGAGCGAGGGCGAATTGCTGCAAATCGAAAAAGCGAGAAAACTCGATATTACCGAAGAAGTGTACTTTGAAATCATTCGGCAAAAAACAGCCACATTAATTGCAGCCTGCTGTGCCATGGGGGCTCGTGCGGTTCACGCTCCAGAAGAAGATGTTGAAAATTTACGGCAATTTGGGGAACTCATAGGGCTGGCATTTCAGATCAAAGACGATCTCTTTGACTATGG